>NZ_CP102282.1:0-300000 GCF_025150745.1 Eubacterium ventriosum | reverse complement strand
GTTATGTTAATGGAGAGGAAATGGACCAGGCATTTTGTTCTAATTTGGCGGGAGCATATCAGATTTGCAAGAAACATAATTTAACTGCGCTTATGGCAGAAGTTTTGGATAGAACGGATGTTGACAAGAGGAGCCCGATATATCAAAGATGGCAGATGGAAAAGAATCAGGCTGTTTACAAGAATGTTTTGATGGATGTTGAGCGCGAGGAGATTATTGCATTCTTTGAAGAAAAGAATATTTGGTATTTGTTACTGAAAGGTTTGATTATTAGGGAATACTATCCAAATCCTGCCTTAAGAGAGATGTCAGATAATGATATTTTGGTTGACAGAAAATATATGAAGGACATTTATGACTTCATGGTTGATAGAGGGTACAGTATTAAAGGATATGGAACCAGCAATCATGATGAGTATTTAAAGAAACCGGCATATAATTTTGAAATGCACAGAGCTCTTTTTGACAAAGATGATTACGAAAGTTGGAATAATTATTTTGACAATGTATTTGATAAGTTAACAAAGAAGTCTGAGAATAGCCTGGAATATGTATTCAAAGAGGAAGATTTTTATATTTATTTTATGGTACATACATATAAGCATTATGCAGGCGGCGGAATGGGACTTAGAACAATTCTTGATGTGTATTTGTATTTGAGAAAGAATAAAGAGTTAGATTTTTCTTATGTTGAAAAAGAATTGGGAAAATTAAATATAGCAGATTTTGAAAAGCAGTTTAGAAAGCTATGTTTTGATGTATTTAGTGTTAATGAATCTGATGCTAAAGCGGATTGGTATGAAGGTCTTCCAACAGATGAAAAGAATATGCTTGATTATATTATGGGAGCAGGCACATATGGAAATGTGGATAATTTGGTAGCAAATAAGCTTGGAGATGACGATGATGTAAAAAAATCTAAGTTTAAATATGTTTTTAGACGAGTTTTCCCAGACTATAAAAGTTTTAAGAAGTATCATCCATTGATATGTAGGTATAAGGTTCTTGTTCCTTTTGGATATTTATTTAGAATTATTAAGCTTCCTTTCACAGGTTGGAAAAGAGCCATGGCAGAACTTAAGGCTGTATTGAGAAAGTAGGCTTGACACTATTTCAAATGAATTATATAGTAAACTACAGTAAATATGAAAAGGACTGGCTTACGATGCGATTCATTTGGGGCTAGGCAGGGAAAGGAGCAGGCGGTATTCATAGGTATTATTGGGAGTGGCATTATGGATATTGCAAAATAGTAGTATGTACGATTATTTAGTAGTTGGAGCAGGTTTGTATGGAGCAGTTTTTGCTAATCAGGCCAAGGCTCAGGGAAAGTCTGTTTTGGTTATTGATAAAAGACCTAATATTGCAGGAAATGTTTTCACGGAGAAGATTGAAGGCATCAATGTACATAAGTATGGGGCACATATTTTCCATACTAATAATAAGAAAGTTTGGAATTTTGTTAATCGGTTTGCTGAATTTAACAGATTTACTAATTCACCGGTAGCAAATTATAAGGGGGAACTTTTTAGCTTGCCTTTTAATATGTATACTTTCAACAAGATGTGGGGAGTTGTTACACCAAGTGAAGCGCAGGCAAAGATTGAGGAGCAGAAGAAACAGGCTGGAATTACTGAACCTAAGAATTTGGAAGAACAGGCTATTTCTTTGGTAGGAACCGATATTTATGAAAAGTTGATTAAGGGTTACACAATGAAGCAGTGGGGAAGACCTTGCGATAAACTTCCTTCTTTCATTATTAAGAGATTGCCGGTTCGACTTACTTTTGATAATAATTATTTTAATGCACTTTATCAGGGGATTCCGGTAGGTGGATATACCAAGATGGTTGAAAATATGCTTGAGGGCATTGATGTAAAACTTGGAGTTGATTATTTTGATAACAAGAGTGAATATGATGCAATGGCTTCCAAGGTAGTTTACACAGGGGCTATTGATGCATATTTTGACTACAAGCTTGGAACTTTAGAGTACCGTTCAGTAAGATTTGAAAATGAAATCCTTGATATTCCTAATTTTCAGGGAAATGCAGCAGTTAATTATACTGATTCTGAAACACCTTGGACTCGTATTATTGAACATAAGTGGTTCGAGTTCGGAAAGGATGAAGAAGGTAATGACTTGCCTAAGACTGTTATTTCAAGAGAGTACAGTGCTGAATGGAAGCCGGGAGATGAACCTTACTATCCTGTGAACGACGAAAAGAATGGCGCTCTGTATGAGCAGTATAAAGAGTTAGCACAGAAGGAAGATAATATTATTTTTGGTGGCCGACTTGGTGAATATAAGTATTATGATATGGATGCAGTTATTGCGTCCGCACTTGAAATGAGTGAGAAGGAATTAGTTTAGGAAATTCCTAAAGAGGTTAAAATTTTTTGAATTGTAATATTTTTTGAATTACAATATTTTGGAATGAAAATATCTTTGAATTAAAGCATCTTTGAACTGACGTTGTGGGTTTGAAGATGTTTTTTGTTGGAAAAAACAAAAATAATGTATAAATAATTTATTATTGTAAATTTTTTTAACTCTGTGCTATAATATCTTTATGTTTATAAGGTGAAAACTTTATAAAATTAAAATATGCTGAAAAATATTATATTGAAAGGAGTACTACTTATGAGACATGAATTAGACCATATAGATGAACAGATTATTAAGTTGCTTCATGAGAACGCTCGTATTCCCCTTAAAACTATTGCGAGCCAGGTCTTTTTATCATCACCGGCAGTATCTGCCAGAATTGAAAGATTAGAACAGGCAGGAATTATTACAGGTTATACTGCAAAGGTTAACCCGGCAGAATTGGGTTATCATATTAAGGCATTTATAAACCTTGAGGTTAATCCGGGACAGAAGAAGGATTTCTATCCTTATATTAAAAGTTGTAACAATGTTATTGAATGTAACTGTGTTACAGGAGACTATGCAATGCTTGTTGAGGTAATGTTTAAGAGTACTGAGGAGCTTGATCACTTCATTGGAGAGCTTCAGACATTCGGAAGTACGAAGACTCAGATAGTATTCTCAACATCTGTAGAACATAGAGGAATTCCACTTTCTACAGAAGAAGAATAGAATTTAGTATATTTTTATAAATTAATTTGTTTTTATAATAGAAGTTGTAAAAAAGGAGCTGTGTGCTAATGATTTTAGCAATCGTTAGAACAACAGCTCTTTTTTAGTGTGCCATTACGAAGCGATTATAAGTATATAGAAGCAAGAATATGTGATTGTCTACCGGGTACAATCCTGGTAAATGATCTACACAACCTTTATTTATCGCATGTTTTTGAACATTTCACTATATTGAGTGAAAAAATGTTGTAGGAATAGAAATAAAATTTGTTGAAAAGTTTTCTCAAACGTGGTAAGGTATTGAATACGTAACTGCTTGTTATTTATTTAACAATTAAGAAGATGATTAATTATTGAAAGCATTTGCTATAAAATAATTTGAACGCTTAAGGGGAAGTCAATTAAATGAAAAGATTTGGTTGTTTAGAATGTATTCAAGTATTGATACTATCTTAATTGTTTGGAAGTACTCAAGTTTGATAATAATCAACAATTGAGAATCGAGAAAGAAAGGGAATGAATAAATATGAACAGTTTTATTTATTTAGCTCCGGTTGCAGGTGTTATAGCATTGATTTTTGCTTTTTATAAGGCAATGACTATTAACAAGAGCGAAGCCGGAAATGACAGAATGAAAGAAATCGCTTCAGCTATCGCTGAAGGTGCCAGAGCTTTCTTATTTGCAGAATATAAAGTTTTGGTTATTTTTGTAGCAGTATTATTTGTAGTTTTAGGATTTGGAATTAGCTGGCTTACAGCAGTTTGCTTCTTAGTTGGAGCATTATTCTCAACTTTGGCAGGTTATTTTGGCATGACAGTAGCTACAAAGGCTAACGTTCGCACAGCTAATGCAGCTAAAGAAAGCGGAATGAACAAAGCTTTATCAATCGCTTTTTCAGGCGGTGCTGTTATGGGTCTTAGCGTTGTAGGTCTTGGTATTATTGGAATAAGTGTTATCTTCATTATTCTTAATGCCACAGGCGAAGTTACAACAGACGCAGTAAGTATTCTTACAGGATTTAGCCTTGGTGCTTCATCAATCGCTCTTTTTGCAAGAGTTGGAGGTGGTATCTATACTAAGGCAGCAGACGTTGGAGCTGACCTTGTAGGTAAAGTAGAAGCAGGTATTCCTGAAGATGATCCAAGAAATCCTGCTGTTATCGCAGATAATGTAGGTGACAATGTAGGTGATGTTGCAGGCATGGGTGCTGACTTATTTGAAAGTTATGTTGGAGCTTTAGTTTCAGCTATTACACTTGGTCTTGTAGCAACAAATATTGGTAGTGCATCTCATTTTATGGCAGCTTTATTCCCACTTGTAATTGCAGGTGTTGGTATTGTTGCATCAGTTATCGCTACTTTCTTTGTTAGAGGAAAAGACGGTTCTGATCCACAGAAAGCACTTAATGCAGGTGAATATACAGCAACAGCATTAGTTATTATTGCTTCAGCTATTTTGAGTAATAC
Source organism: Eubacterium ventriosum (assembly GCF_025150745.1). Classification (NCBI taxonomy): domain Bacteria; kingdom Bacillati; phylum Bacillota; class Clostridia; order Eubacteriales; family Eubacteriaceae; genus Eubacterium; species Eubacterium ventriosum. Next base: position 295,431 of record NZ_CP102282.1, on the reverse strand, counting down.
ATTCTTTGGTAACTTTAATGCATTTATCGCAATTATTGCTGGTCTTGTAGTTGGTACTATTATTGGTAAAGTTACAGAAATGTATACATCAGAAAAATATAAGAGCGTTCAGGAAATCGCTGAAAGCTCACAGACAGGTTCAGCAACTAACATTATTAGTGGTCTTTCAGTTGGTATGAAATCAACATGTATCCCTATTGTTGTTATTGCAATCGGAATCTTAGTTGCATTCCACTTCTGCGGAATGTATGGTATTGCTCTTGCAGCAGTTGGTATGCTTTCAACAACAGGTATGACAGTAGCAGTTGATGCTTACGGCCCAATCGCTGATAATGCCGGCGGTATTGCTGAAATGTCAGAACTTGACGAAAGTGTTAGAGATATTACAGACAAATTAGATGCAGTAGGAAATACTACAGCAGCTATTGGTAAGGGATTTGCTATTGGTTCAGCAGCTCTTACAGCTTTATCACTTTTTGTTTCTTTTGCGGAAACAGCAGGAATCACAAAGAACGGTATCAATATTTTAGATGCAAGCGTTGTAGTTGGTCTTTTCATTGGTGGTATGCTTCCATTTATGTTCTCAGCTTTGACAATGTCTTCAGTTGGTAAGGCTGCAAACAAGATGATTGAAGAAGTTCGTCGCCAGTTCAAAGAAAAACCAGGTATACTTAAGGGAACAGAAAAGCCTGACTATACATCATGTGTAGGTATTTCAACACAAGCAGCATTACATGAAATGATTGTTCCTGGTATCATGGCAGTTCTTGTGCCACTTGTTATTGGATTTTTACTTGGAGCAGAAGCTTTAGGTGGTATGCTTGCAGGTTCACTTGTAAGTGGTGTTATGATGGCAGTATTTATGGCAAATGCCGGTGGTGCTTGGGATAATGCTAAGAAGTTTATCGAAGGTGGTTTTGCCGGAGGTAAAGGAAGCGAAGCACACAAGGCAGCCGTAGTTGGTGATACAGTAGGTGATCCATTCAAGGATACATCAGGACCATCAATCAACATTCTTATTAAGTTAATGACAATTGTTTCACTTGTTTTTGCAACAGTAATTGCACAGTATGGTGGAATCTTATTCTAGATTAAAACGAAATTGATTGCTACGTATTGGTAATGAAGAAATTTATTATAAATAGTACGTCTATCTTAAAACTGTATATTGGAAGCCGTCACTTTATGAGAGAAAACATAAAGTGGTGGCTTCTCTTTTTTTCGCTTACAGTGTACAAGTCCAGTCATCCACCTGTGCTTGCACAAAGGTGGATGACTGGACTTAGGACACGCCCCAAGAATGAGCATAAAAGTGAAGCGAAAGCTTCACGATATGCGAATGCTTGGGAAGGATTGCGGGAGTGCGAAGCACGTAGCAATCCGGTAAGCAAAAAATGTAGTGGGAAAAGACTTGAGAAAGGATTGCGGGAGTGCGAAGCACGTAGCAATCCGGTAAGCAAAAAATGTAGTGGGAAAAGACTTGAGAAAGGATTGCGGGAGTGAAATTTGACAATAATGGGCAAACTGGTTTACATAAAACAAGAAAACAATATTATTATCGGATAGCGTACCCCAAATTTTTAAAAATAGTGAATTTTTGAGGTACGTTTATTGCCATTAAGCAAGTATAAGTAACATAGTGGTTTACATAATAATTAAAATGAAAGTCAATATGTGATGAATTGAAGACTGAAGCAAGAATATGTGATGTGATTAGTTTACATAACTTGAAAACGTACCACAAAATTTGGGAAAATGCGTTTTTTGTGGTACGCTTGCAAAAATTACGATAAGTTATGTTGAGTTCTGCCATCAACCCTTCTACTTAAGTGACACATTTTTGTTTTTATGCTATAATACTTTGCTAACAGACAAATTAAATGTGAGGGTTGTTATGAGTTTTGATTTTTATTATGTAGCACTTTTATTTTTTATTTATAGTTTCCTGGGCTGGTGCGTTGAGGTGGCGTTCGTTGCCATTACAGCAAGAAGAGTTGAGAACAGAGGATTCTTGAATGGGCCGGTTTGTCCTATTTATGGATGTGGAATGTTGGGAGTTATTGCAGCGATTACTCCATACAGGGACAATTTCATTTTGCTTTTCATTGGTGGGTTTATTATTTGTACAGCTGTTGAACTTTTTGGCGGCTGGGTTTTGGACAAAATTTTCCATATGAGATGGTGGGATTACACAAAGAACAAGTTTAATATTGGCGGCTATGTTTGCTTAAGGTTCAGTATTATGTGGGGTCTTGGTGTTGTGGCAGTGATGAAGCTTGTTCATCCACCGATTTTTGCTTTGGTTAGAAGGCTTCCAAAGATTGCAGGAATTATTATAATAAGTATTCTTGTTACTATTTTTGCAATAGATATGGTTGTTACTCTTAAGAATCTTATTGGTATCCGTAAGAGTTTGGGACAGCTTGACAAGGTGGCTGAGGACCTTAATAATCTTGGAAATCAGATTAAGGATGTTGTTGGAAATTCTGCAATTAATGTGGCAGACAGAGCTGAGGAAAGTCTTGAAAAGCTTGACGAGAGAACTGAAGAAAGCAGAGAAAAGTGGGCCAATGTCAGCGAAGCTGCAAAAGAAAAAATTGCAGAAGCAGTTGAACCGGCAAGAGAAAAATTTGCAGAGGCAGTTGAGCCGGCTAAAGAAAAACTTGCAGGTGCGGGAGAAGCTACTAGGGAGAAACTTGCAGGTGCAGGTAATGCAACTAAAGAGTTAATTTCCAACGCAGGTGGAGCTACAAAAGAAATTATCACAAATGCCGGAAGTGCCACAAAAGATATGATTTCCAGTGCCGGTAATGCAGCTAAGGATAAGCTTACTGCCGGTGCAGCTTCAAAGAGTAAAAATCAGAATTCTGCAATGAAAGAGAAATGGGCTATCCAGAGAGCTGAATTGGAAGCCAAGATGGATTCTTACATTGCTAAGATAAATATTTACAACAAGCATTCACTTAATTCTCTTCCAAAGTTGAATAAATCCGGAAAGAGTATTAATATAAAAGAGTACATTGAAATGCTTAAAAATAAAAAGGACGAATAAGAAGGTAGGTACAGTTATGAATTTTGAAGGAAAATCATTTTTGAAATTATTGGATTTTACACCGGAAGAGATTAGTGCCCTTATTGATTTGGCAGCCAATCTTAAGGCAAAGAAGAAAGCAGGAGAACTTGTAGATGTTCTTAAAGGAAAGAATATTGCTATTATTTTTGAAAAGACAAGTACTCGTACAAGATGTTCTTTTGAAGTAGCAGCTCACGATCTTGGAATGGGAGTTACTTATTTGGATCCAACAGGTTCACAGATTGGAAAGAAGGAAAGTATTCCTGACACAGCAAGAGTTTTGGGCCGTATGTTTGACGGTATTGAATATAGGGGATTTGAACAGACTATTGTAGAACAGTTGGCAGAATACGCAGGAGTTCCTGTTTGGAATGGACTTACAAATGAATTTCATCCAACACAGATTCTTGCAGATTTCTTAACTTTAAGAGAGAAGTTCGGACGTCTTAAGGGACTTAAGTTTGTATATATGGGCGATGCCCGTTACAATATGGGAAATTCACTTATGGTTGGTTGTGCAAAAATGGGTATGCATTTCGTAGCCTGTGCACCAAAGAAGTATTGGCCTGACGAGAAACTTATTGAAGAATGTAGAGAAGTAGCTAATGAAACAGGAGCAAAAATCGAATTCGAAGAAGATCCTATGGTTGCAACAAAGAATGCAAATGCTATTTACACTGATGTTTGGGTTTCAATGGGCGAACCTGATGAAGTTTGGGAAGAGCGTATTAATGACCTTCTTCCATATAGAGTAACAATGGATTTAATTAAGAATTCAGCAGAAAATGTTGTATTTATGCATTGTCTTCCTGCATTCCATGACCTTAATACTAAGATTGGAAAACAGATTCACGAGAAGTTTGGACTTACAGAAATGGAAGTTACAGACGAAGTATTTGAATCAAAGAATTCAGTAGTTTTTGATGAAGCAGAAAACAGAATGCACACAATTAAGGCAGTTATGGCAGCAACACTTGGTGCAAAGTTTTAATGAGATAATTAATCAAAAGTTGGGTATTTTGATATCCAAATTTTAAAATAAAAAAGATGTTGTGTAGTTTGCACAGCATCTTTTTTATGTATTAAAATCAAAATATAGTAATTTTTATTTTATTTTCGCTAACATTTTATTTGCAGTTTCATATATTTTCTCAGGTTCTTCACCTATATTAAATTCACCTTTTTCGTATAGAATATTTCCATTAACCATTGTGAGAACAACGTTTTGCTTTGAACCGCTGTAAACAAGGTTTTTTGTAATATTGTTAATTGGCTGCATATTAGGCTGGTTTAAGTCAATGACTATTAAATCGGCAAGTTTTCCACGGGATAAAGTGTCACAATTTCTAAGTCCCATAGCTCTGGCACCGCCAAGTGTAGCCATTTTAAGCACTTCATTGGCATCAACTGCTGATGCGTCTTTTTCTTTAAGCTTGGCAAGGGAAGTTGTAAGGAACATTTCCTTAAACATATCAAGGCAATTATTGCTGGCAGGTCCGTCGGTGCCAATTGCAATGTTAATTCCTTTTTTCATAAATTTTGAAATAGGAGCCACGCCGCTTGCTAACTTGGCATTAGAGCCGGGATTAGTTACAACGGACAAACCGTGTTTTTCAAAAACAGAAATATCATCCTTAGTCATATGGACGCAGTGATAGCCACCACCACCGTAGTTAAACATTCCAAGTCTGTCAAGAAAAACTGTCGGAGTTGTTCCATAACGGTCCAAACATTCTTTGACTTCTTTTTTTGTTTCTGAATTATGACAAAAAACAGGTGCCTGATGTTTCTTGGCAATGCTTGCCATACCTTCTAAAAGTTCCCGGGAGCACGTGTATTCAGCGTGAAAGCCAAGTTCGTAGCTTATAAGTGGATTGTAACCATTGTATTTCTTGTAGCATTCATCAATTTCTTCAACTGTCTGGGTAAAATTATTTAGCCCACCTGTCATTACAGTTCTAAATCCACAATCAATAGATGCCTGAATAACCGGATTAGGGCTAATGTACATATCAAAGTTTGAGGTGATTCCTGAAGTAAGGTATTCCATTATGGCGATTTTTGAAAAAGCATATATAAGATCGTCATTTAGCTTGGCTTCCATTGGAAAAACCTTCTCGTTAAGCCATCTGTCAAGTGGCAGATCATCAGCAAAAGAACGTAAAAAAGTCATTGCTGAATGTGTGTGGGCATCTTTAAAACCGGGCATAATTAGATTCCCGTTAAGGTTAATTTCCCTGTCCCATTTAATATTATTGTCCTGAGGCTTTCCAACGTATCCGATTAAATGGTCAAAAACCCAAACCTCACCACTTGAAAGTTCAGTTCCATTTTCAAGTGTTAAAATTGTTCCGTTAAAAAATCTAATATTCATATTTTTATAAGGCTTTTGCCGTCCTTTCTATTGAATTTGCATTTGATTATTTATGATATTTAGTAATTTATATTATAATAAAAATAATCTGAAATTTTAATAGGTTATGTATTATTTTCCATAAATAAATTAAATAAGTATTTTAGGCATAAATTACTAATAAAAAAAAGAAAATAGTGCAATAAAAAACAAAAAATAAGTTATGGATGTTTTGCAGGATTTTTTGAAAATTATACTTGCTTTGTGAAAAGTGATATGCTAATATTTATACAAACAAACGTTCGAATAAATGAAAGGGAGGGATTAAGTTTTGAGATTTTTACATTTAGCAGACCTTCATATAGGAAAGAGAGTTAATGAGTTTTCTATGATTGAAGATCAAAGGTATATATTGAATCAGATACTTGATATTGTTAAGGAACAGGAAGTTCAATGTGTTCTTATAGCAGGAGATATTTATGATAAGGCAGTTCCGTCAGCGGAAGCGGTGTTACTGTTAGATCAGTTTATTAGCAGGCTTGCAGAGATGAATGTTAAAGTTGTGGCAATTAGCGGAAACCATGACAGTCCTGAGAGAATAGGCTTTGGTGCTGAGATTATGAGTACCAGTGGAGTGTATATGAGTCATCCTTTTAATGGTAATGTTGAAAAGGTTACTTTGGAGGATGAATGTGGACCAATTAATATTTATATGCTTCCTTTTATTAAGCCGGCCGTAGTACGCCCTTTTTTCCAGGAAGAGGATGTTTCAAGCTATGATAGGGCTATGGAGATTGTTATTAATAGTATTTCAATTAATAAGGATGAGAGGAATGTTCTTTTGGCACATCAGTTTGTTAAAGGTGGAAGTATTTGTGAGTCAGAAGAAGTGTCAATAGGAGGCGTTGATCAGGTGTCAGCGGATTATTTTGAGAACTTTGATTATGTTGGATTAGGACATTTGCACGGTCCACAGACGATTGGCAGGGAAACTGTACGATATGCAGGAACCCCTCTTAAGTATTCTTTTTCTGAGGTTAATCATAAGAAATCAGCACTTATTTTTGATCTTAAGGAGAAGGGCAACATTGAAATAACTAAGATTCCTTTTAAACCTATTAGAGATATGAAGGAGATTAAGGGAACTTACGACCAGATTTCGGCAAGAGATTTCTATAAGGATATGAATACTCAGGATTATTATCATATAACATTAACTGATGAAGAAGATGTCCCGGAGGCAATAGGCAAGCTTAGAACTATTTATCCTAATATTATGCGACTTGATTATGATAATACAAGAACCAGAACTAATAATGCTGTAACAGAGATAGAGAATATTGAGTTAAAATCACCACTAGAGTTGTTTAAGGAGTTTTATGTAATCAGAAACAATCAGGACATGTCACCGGAACAGGAGAAGTTGGCAATGGACCTTATTGAGAAGATATGGGAGGATGCATAATGAGACCAATTAAGTTAATAATATCGGCATTCGGACCTTATGCAGAATGCGAAACTATAGATTTTGAAAAATTAGGAAATAAAGGTCTTTATTTGATTACGGGAGATACCGGAGCAGGAAAGACTACTATTTTTGACGCAATTACATATGTTTTATATGGAAAGTCCAGTGGAAAGACCAGGTCTTCGTCTATGCTTAGAAGCAAGTATGCAAAGCCTGATGTTCCAACTTTTGTAAAGATGGAATTTGAGTATAGGAACAAAAAGTATGTTATTGAGCGTAATCCTGAATATGAGCGACCTAAGATTCATGGAGAGGGAACCACAACTCAGGGTGCTAATGCTACGTTAATTTATCCAGACAAAGATACTCCTGTTACCGGAAGTAGTAATGTTACTGTTGCCATTAATGAGTTAATAGGATTAGATTATGAACAGTTTACTCAGATAGCCATGATAGCACAGAATGATTTTCTTAAGTTGTTATTGGCAGATACTGATGAGAGAAGAAAGATTTTTAGCAAAATTTTTAATACATATCCATATGAGAAACTTCAGCTTAAGCTGGGAGATGAGGCAAAAAGACTTAGAAGATTGGTAGATGATCAGAATAAGAGTATAGGTCAGTATATAGATGGGATTAGATGTGGCGATAGTTTTGTAGCAAGGCAACAGCTTGAAGCTATAAAGAATAACAAGACAGAGAATGGTATTGAGAATACAATTGATTTCATTGAGGAACTTATTAACAATGATCAGGATTTGTTAAAAGTTATTAACGAAAGGATAATAAAAACCGAAAAAGCTCTTTCAGATGTTGATAAAAAGTTAGTTGAGGTTAATAGGGACAATTCTGCAAAAAAACAGAAGTTGAACGCGGAACAATTTATTGAGTCGAATAAGCCTAACTTGGAAGTACTGGAGAAGAGAGTAGAATTATGCAAAGAAGAAGAGCCTGTTCGTAAGGAATTAGAGTACAAAATTAAAGAACAGGAACAGCTTATGCCAAGGTATGACAAGCTTTTTGACACTGAAAAAGAGTATGTCAATGAACTTAAGTTAATTAAGACTAAAGGAAGTGAATTTGAGTCTTTATGTAAAGATATTGAGAATTTAAATAAGGTGTTGGCTACTAACAAAGAGAATCTTCAGAAGTTAAAAGATGCAGATGCCGTATTGGTAAAAATCGAAAATGCAAAAACAGGTTATGATAATGTAAAAAAGAACTTATCAAACATTATAAATCAGTGTAATGATTATGAAGGAAAGAATCATGAGCTAGAGCTACTTCAACAGAGAGCCATAAAAGCCAATGATAGTTGGGAAACTAAGAGCAATGAATGTGCAGCTGTAGAGAAGACATTCTTAAATCAGCAGGCAGGAATCCTTGCAGGTAACCTTAGAGATGGAGAACCGTGTATAGTTTGTGGCTCAACTGTTCACCCTAATCCGTTTAAGCTAATGGATAAGCAGATAACAGAAAAGATGGTTGAAGATGCAAAGAATAAGGTTAATGAACTTAAAGCTATTGCAACGAATTACAGTAACAAAGCAGGAATGCAGAAGGGTATTGTTGATACATTATACGAGAGTATAGTAGAGAATTTCAGAAATCTAAAAGAGATATTTAAAGAAGTTTTAGAAGAAAGAGCAATTAATACTGTTTCAGATATAAAAGCCTGGTCAGATGAAAAATTGGTTAAAGTAGAGGAGGCTATTTCTAAAAACAATGGATATTATGAAATTGCTAAAAATAATGTTCAGGTTAAGGAACAGATTGAAAAACAGATTTCGGAAACAGAAGAACAAATAAACAACAACAATAATAAAAAAGATATTTTAAATAGTGATATTTCTAATTTGAAAATTAAAAATCGCGAAAATGCAATATTATTGGAACAGCTTAGGGAAAAACTTGAATTTCAAAGTAGGAAAGATGCGGAAAGCAATTTAAATCAGCTAAAGATTAACTTATCTGAATTAGAGAATAAAGCTACACAAGCTTTGAATAGTTATGATAAATGTAAGAAGTCTATTGATGATGCTAATGCAACAATAAAGACTATTGAAGAGCAGTTAAAGGATTCAAAAAACTATGATTTGGAACAGCTTATTTCTGAAAGCAACAAGTTGCAGGAAGAAAAGAAAGCTGTAAACAATCAGAGAAATGATGTATCCATAAGAATAGAAATTAACACAGGAGCACTTGAAAATATTAAGACAAACTTGAATAAATTAGTTACTACTGAAGAAAAATATAAGTGGGTTAATGCCCTAGCTCAAACAGCCAATGGTAATATAAACGGAAAGAGCAAAATAGCATTAGAAACTTATGTTCAGATTAGTTATTTTGAAAGAATAATTAACAGAGCTAATTTAAGATTTATGAAAATGACTAACGGCCAGTATGAACTAAAAAGAAGCACCGAATCTGATGATCAAAGAAGTAAGACAGGTTTAGAGCTTAATGTTATAGATCACTATAATGGTACAGAACGTGATGTTAGAACATTATCAGGTGGTGAATCTTTTAAAGCGTCATTGTCTTTAGCATTAGGATTATCCGATGAAATTCATTGCGCAGCAGGTGGAATAAAAATAGACACACTTTTTGTTGATGAAGGCTTTGGAACATTAGATGAAGATTCACTAAACAGTGCAATCGAAGCCCTTAATACTTTAACAGAAGGAGACAGATTAGTAGGAATTATCTCTCATGTTCAAGAATTAAAAACAAGAATCGATAGAAAAATAATCGTTTCCAAAAACAAGGTTAAAGGCAGCAAAGTTGCAGTGGAGATTTAGTGACAAGAATATTTTCTTTAAATTTCCACATACTAACTCCAAAGCTAAAATTTGCAATGGAGGAAATTAGTATGAAGGCAACAGGTATTGTGCGCAGAATAGATGACTTAGGTCGCGTGGTTGTACCTAAAGAGATTAGAAGAACTTTAAGAATCCGAGAAGGAGATCCAATGGAGATTTTTACTAATCACGATGGGGAAATTATACTTAAGAAATATTCACCTATTGGAGAGATTGAAATGTTTGCAAAACAATATGCAGATGTTATGGCACAGGTTTCAGGACAGAGAGTTCTCATAAGTGACAGAGATCAGATTATTGCTGTTGCAGGGGGAGTAAAAAAAGACAAAATAGGAATGGCTGTAAGTTCCCAGTTAGAAGAGTTAATGTCGAACAGAGACGTGAAAAACGGAGATGAACAACAGAAACTTTTTGAGATAATAAAGGGAGAAGAGCCTGAACAATGTGGTCAGATTATTTATCCAATCATATGTGAAGGTGATGTTATTGGAAGCGTTATTGTTTTGGCTAAAGATGAAAATAATAAGGTAAGCGTAACAGATCAAAAACTGGCAGGAGTAGCCGCAGCTTTCCTAGGAAGACAGATGGAGTCATAGTAGTAGGCAATAGATTTGTGAAAATAGCTCAAAGAAAAAGCTAAAAAGTTGAAAAAAGATACTTTTTAACCAAAAAATTCCCTGCAGAAAGCTCTTTAAATGGAGTAATTATCTTGACAAAGCCTATTAAATGGAGTATAAACTGTATAGTATGATACGGAATCAGTATCGGATATATTTTCAAGGAGGAATTAAAATGAACAAGACAGAATTTATCGCAGCTATTGCTGAAGAAGCTGGACTTTCAAAGACAGATGCTGCAAAGGCTGTTAAGGCTTTTACAGATGTAGTAGTAGAAGAAATGAAGAAAGGTGAAAAGATTCAGTTAGTAGGATTCGGAACATTCGAAGTTTCAAAGAGACCTGAACGTCAGGGAATCAATCCTGCAACAAAGGAAAAAATCACTATCGCAGCAGCTAACGTACCTAAGTTCAAAGCTGGTGCAGGTTTAAAGAATGCACTTAATTAATAAATAAAAGTTCATTAGAAGATATAAGGACTGTTACAAAGTAACGGTCCTTTTTGTTATACACGACGAGCCAAATATACGCATACAGCTTTTTATGCTTGCATAAGAAAAGCTGTATGCGTATATTTGGCGACCGTATAATCACTGAGAAGAAGCGGAGCGGATTCGAAGTGTTATGCGGGAAGCGAAGCTTCGTCGTGTATAACAAAATAAAAGTAGTAGTAACCAACCGTATAATCACTGAGAAGAAGCGGAGCGGATTCGAAGTGTTATGCGGGAAGCGAAGCTTCGTCGTGTATAACAAAATAAAAGTAGTAGTAACCAACCGTATAATCACTGAGAAGAAGCGGAGCGGATTCGAAGTGTTATACGGGAAGCGGAGCTTCGTCGTGTATAACAAAATAAAAGTAGTAGTAACCAACCGTATAATCACTGAGAAGAAGCGTAGCGGATTCGAAGTGTTATACGTGAAGCGAAGCTTCGCCGTGTATAACAAAATAAAGCACACAAAGTAATGGAGGAAAAAATGAGAATTGACAAATTTTTAAAGGTTTCAAGAATTATAAAAAGAAGAACTGTTGCCAACGAAGCATGTGATGCAGGCAGGGTTCTTGTAAACGACAGGGTTGTAAAGGCATCTTATGATGTAAAAGTTAACGACATTATACAGATTCAGTTTGGTCAGAGAACAGTTAAGGTTCAGGTTCTAAACCTTAATGAAACAGTTAAGAAAGAAAATGCCACAGAAATGTACAAAGATTTAAGCTGATATAGAATATTTTTACATAATTCAGCAACTTTAAGAATATACTGTCCTATAAAAGGATAAGGTAGGATTGTATGGAACAAAGTTTAGGTTCAAAACAGAATTTAGGTTCAAAGCAAAATCAAATAACTAAACCACATAAGCTGGTTTTGGACAACAGAAAGAGAACAAACTTAACAGGAATAGAGGACGTTGTTGAATTTGATACCACACAGATAGTGCTGGAATCATCTATGGGAATGTTGGTTATTAAAGGAGCGGACTTGAAAATTACCAGACTTAGCATCGAAAAAGGAGAGGCTGATATTGATGGTAGTGTGAATAGCGTTATTTATTCTCAGATAAAGAACTATGGTGAAAAAGGTAAGTCGGTTTTGAAGAGGATGTTTAGTTAATGAGTCCTGCAATAAATGAGGAACTTCTTGTTCTTGCGATGTGTGCATATGGCGGACTTGTTCTTATGGTTTGCTATGATGCCATAAGAATATTTAGGAGAGTTTTTAGAGCCTCCATAATTAGGGTTATTGTAGAAGATGTTATCTTTTGGACAGTGGCGGCACTTTTTATATTTCAAATATTTTTTAAGTACAACTACGGAAGACCAAGATATTATGGAGTGATAGCCGTTCTTGGAACAATGGCATTGTTTGAGTGGCTTGTGGGAAAGAGAGTTGTTGAAAAATGTGCAGTGATTTTGACAAAAATTATGAAGACATTGTTAAAACCGTTGAAAAAACTAAAAAAAGTGATTACTATAAAAAGTAAGAGTATTCTGACAAAACATAAAAGCAGAAAAAACAGTCATACAAATAAAAATACAAAAAATAAAAAGACGGATAAACGTCAGAAAGAATTAACATATAAAAAGAGCAAAAGTCAGAAGAAAACAGGACAAAGACTGAAAGTTTAAGCAAAAAAATAGATAGAAATAGGGTGAAGTAATGGAAGAAAACAAAAGAGCGGCAGGAAGGTTAAATGAGATTCGTCAGCGAAGAATAAGAAACAGACGAATGATAGTTGGAATATCTTTTGTTGTTTTTGCCTTTTGTATTGTTATGGGAATACAGATGGTACAAAAAAATAGTAACTTAAAGAAGCTTAAAGAGCAGGAAAGTAAGCTTGCACAACAGTATCAGCAGGAATTGCAAATATCTGAGAACCTTAAGGATAAGGAACAGTACGTACATACAGACGAATATTTGGAAGAAATGGCAAGAAAGCTAGGATTGTTATATCCTGATGAAGTAATCTTTAAGCCGGAAGACTAAAAAATCCAATTCAAATTAAAAATTAAATTCGAAAATCTAATCTGAAAATTAAAAAATGTTAGAAGAAAAAAATTAAAACAGGACAAGAGATTAAACTTAAAAGTTAAATTCCTCTAAAATTAATGGCACCATACTAGAAATAGTATAGGTGCTTTTTTGTCGAAATTTCTAAGGCTTTTCATACATTGTTTTGACAAAAAAATTAGGAAAGGGTGTTTATACTAGTCGGGAAACTAAATTTTTGCAAGGAGGGATTATGAAACAAAAAGTAGCAAAACCGATAGTGCTACTAATGATTGCGGTTGGAGTCTGTATGATTCCAATGCTTGGATACTATCCGTTAGTTCAAAGTTGGTATGGCGCAATGTGTAACGTAAAAGGGCTTGCGGTGTTAGGATGGCCGGTAATGATTTATGTGATTTTACAAAACGAGGGGGTATTGTGTGCAGTAAAATACGGCTGGATGCTTGGTGCCACAGGACTTTTTCTTGTGCAATATAAAAGAGTTAGCGAAAAATACAATCCGTTTACGGTAGCCTTTATAACAACACTAATTGGAGGAATAATGGAAGCCATGGACTGGTTTATGAATGGAATGATAAAAGAAGAGCTGTATGCCCTGATTCCCATTGTTCTGCTAACATGGTCTACCACAGTAATTTTTTCAGTACTAATCAAAAACTTTATGTGGCATATACAGGGCAGAAAAAATTACTATTCAAGACTTAGGCATCAGCAAATTATAAGGAATGAAAAAATGATGCAAACATCTAAAGCTTTTAAGGATTTGGCAATAAAAATCCAAAATATGTCAGGCATTGAGGAGGACGACCAGGGACTTATGGATGCAGCGGTGGAGTTTGATATCAATGAAAATATGTGCAAGGGCTGTGCAAATGGGCAGATTCAATATTTGGAAAGGGCGAAGCTTAACTATCTTTGGTACAATAAAATGCTGGAAACAAGGGAGGCAATGGCAATTCAGCTTAATGAAATGGCAGACATTATTGAATACTATACCAAGCCTGTTTCACAGGAAAAAAGAAATCTGTTTGGTATGGAAAATTATTTAAAAAGGAGGTTAAGGGACGAAAAAATTATTGCAAGAAGAGTTTCTATTTCGGAGAACAGTAAGGGAAAATTGGAAATTCACATTGTGGCAAGAAAAAAGAAAAGGGCAAAAGTTACAACAGATGCAATGTGTAAAATAATTTCTAATGTAATAGGCCAGCCAATGAGATTTTCCGTAAAGGAAAATAGTCAGCTAATGAATTATTTTAATGAATATCTTTTTTTGGAACAAGTTAATTTCTCTACGGCAAGTGGAAGTGTAAAGAAGGTGAAGCAGAATCAGGAAATGTCAGGTGACAATTATACGTATATGGAGCTGGACAGCGGTGCAACTTTTATGAGCATATGCGATGGAATGGGCTCAGGCCCAAGGGCGGAGGCCTACAGCGAAGTTGTAATTGATTTGCTGGAGCAACTTTTGGAAAGTGGTTTTACGGAGCAGACAGCATTAAAGCTAATTAACTCAGTTTTGCTTACGGGAAATCAGTGGCAGGAGCCGGCGGCAGTCGATATGGCATTGTTTGACAGATATTCCGGCACGTGCCAGTTCCTGAAAATGGGAGCTGCATGCACATATATAAAAAGAGGTGGCTGGGTGGAATGCATTAAGTCAACATCCCTGCCAATGGGGATTTTTGAACAGGTTGATATGGAAACCATTACGAAAAAACTTTATGCCGGGGATTTTATTATAATGATTTCCGACGGAATAGTAGATTCCCTTGAGTGTACCGACAGAGAGGAGGCAATGGGAAGGATAATTATGGATATTAAAACTGCCAGTCCAAGGGAAATGGCACTGGAGATTATGAACAGAGCTTTGCAAATGTCAAAAGGAATTCCAAAAGATGATATGACAGTTTTGTGCACCGGGATATGGGAAAATTAGTACAAATATGATAAAATAACAAAAAACACGTATGGTCGTTAAAGGTGTAACAAAAATATGAAAAATAAGGTATTGAATTTTATAAATAAAAATAAAATATTACAATATGGAGACAGCGTCATACTGGGGGTTTCCGGAGGCGCTGATTCCATTTGTATGCTTTATCTTCTAAAAGACATTAGCAGTGAAATGAATCTGACTCTTTATGTGGTGCATATTAATCATCACATTAGAGGAAAACAGGCTCAGCACGATGCTGATTACGTAAAAGATGTGTGTAGAAAGCTGAATGTGGATTTTAAGCAGATTGATGCAGATGTTCCACTTATGGTTAAGCAGACAGGTATGACGGAGGAAGAGGCAGGCCGTCAGGCAAGATATAAGGCTTTTTTTGAACGAGCCATAGAAGTAAAAATTAAAGAAAAAAAACAAGCTAAGAATCAGACTAAAAAACCAGATGAAAGCCGAAAACTAAGCTTAAAAGAGAATAAGGAAAACTCAGCAAAAGAAGATGGCATTAAGAAAAATGACCCAAAAGAAAGAAAAAACAGTTACAACAATATCAAAATTGCCGTTGCCCACAACTTAAATGATAACAGCGAAACCGTGCTGTTTAATCTTTTTAGGGGAACAGGCATAAAGGGACTTACGGGAATCCCGGTTAGAAGAGATATGATTGTGCGTCCTCTCTTGTGTTGTACAAGACAGGAGATTGAGCATTATTTGAAATCTAAAAATATTTCATATTGCAGTGATGCAACCAACAAAGAAACAGAATACAGCCGTAATAAGATACGTTTGGAGCTTTTGCCTTATATAAAAAATAATATAAATAAAAAAGCTGAGTATAATATTGTAAACGCTGCAGAAAATTTAAATGAAATTTGGGATTATTTAAATAGGCAGGCAGCTGAGGAATATAACAGATATGTTAAGGATGAAGTTTTGGATGAGAAGGCATTTAACCTTCACCCGGCAGTTTTGAATCAGGTTGTAAGAAAGATGATTGAGAATGGAGCAGGAAAGCTAAAGGATATTACAAGGAAACACGTGCTTTTGGTTGTGGGGTTGAAAGATATGAATGTGTCCAAAACAGTTGATTTGCCATACAATCTTGTGGCAACAAGACTTTATCACGGAATATCAATAAAAAAGAAAAGTGATGAATCGAATCAGGAAAAAACAATGGAACAGTGTTTGTTAAAGAATGGTAAGATTCATAATACTGAAAATGTAACAATAACCATTGAAAATAATAGTTTTTCTTCTGAAAATATTCAGGAATTATTGTATACGAAATGGTTTGATTATGATAAAATAAAACAATTGACTGTTAGAACTCGCAGACCAGGTGATTTTATAACAGTTGATGAAAACGGAGGCAGAAAGAAGCTGAAGGATTATTTTATTAATGAGAAAATTCCAAAGGCGCAAAGGGATGAGATTCTTTTGCTGGCTGATGGAAGTCATGTGGTTTGGGTAATCGGATATAGAATAAGTGCTTATTACAAGGTTACTGAAACTACAAAGAATATTTTAAGAGCAGATTATATTGAAGAAGATTAGGAATTAAAAACCTAAAATAACATATGATAAGGAGTTTATTATGAATACAAAGATTAGTGTTATGATTAGCGAAGAAGAAATTAATAAAAGAGTATGTGAAATTGCAGAACAGATTAGTAAGGATTATGCAGGAAAAGAAGTACGTTTGATTTGTATTCTTAAAGGCAGTGTTTTTTATACATGTGAATTGGCAAAGAGAATTACTATTCCTGTAACACTTGATTTTATGAGTGTTTCAAGCTATGGAAGCGGAACAGTTAGTTCAGGAACAATAAAGATTAAGAAAGATTTGGATGATGACATTGAAGGACTTGATGTTATTGTTGTTGAGGATATTATTGACTCAGGAAATACTTTAAGCCGTCTTATTCCAATGCTTAAGGAAAGAAAACCGGCAAGCCTTAAGATTACAACACTTCTTGACAAGCCGGACAGAAGAGAGGTTGACGATGTTACAGTTGACTATGTTGGATTTGAAATTGAAGACAAATTCGTAGTGGGCTATGGTTTGGATTACGACCAGAGTTACAGAGATTTACCATATATTGGAGTTATTGAGCAATAAAACTTAATAAAATTATCGGTTTAAAAATAGGATCGGATACAATTGAACATTAAAGATAAGTTACACAGACTTGAAAAATTCCAGATAGGAGGAATGAATTGAACAATAAAAGAAGTAATTTTACAAGAATTTATTTTATAGGGATGGCAATTATTATTATAGTTATGCTTTATTATGCAGGTTCAGGACTTAAATCAAATAACTATAAATATAATGATTTGTTAAACGATTTGCAGAATGGAAAAGTTACACAGCTTAATATTAGCCAGAATAAGGAAGTGCCTACAGGAAAGGTTACTGTAAAACTTCAGGATGGCTCAACTAAGTATGTATACATTACAGATGTTAATCAGGTAATTAGTGATATTAAAGATATTAATGACAAGACTAATCAGAATATACAGCCAGGCATTGCAGATGTAAGAAGAGACAGTGTTTTCCTTACAAATATTTTGCCTATGCTTCTTATGGGTGTGGTTATAGTAGTTGTTATTATGATGATGAATGCCAATGCGGCAGGCGGAAATTCCAAGATGGCTAATTTTGGAAAAAGCAGAGCCAAAATGGTTGTAGAAGTTAAGAATATGGACTTTAGCAAGGTTGCAGGTCTTAAGGAAGAAAAAGAAGAACTTGAGGAAATTGTTGATTTCTTAAAGAATCCTAATAAGTATATTATGCTTGGGGCAAGAATCCCAAAGGGAATACTTTTAGAGGGACCTCCGGGAACAGGTAAAACTCTTCTTGCCAAGGCTACAGCAGGCGAAGCAGGAGTTCCGTTTTTTACTATTTCAGGTTCAGATTTCGTTGAAATGTTTGTTGGTGTAGGTGCATCAAGAGTTAGAGACCTTTTTGCGGAAGCAAAGAAGAACGCACCATGTATTATTTTCATTGACGAAATTGATGCAGTTGCAAGACGAAGAGGAACAGGTATGGGAGGTGGTCACGATGAACGTGAGCAGACTCTTAACCAGATGCTTGTAGAAATGGATGGTTTTGGTGTTAACGAGGGTATTATCGTTATGGCAGCAACCAACCGTGTAGATATTTTGGATCCGGCTATTTTAAGACCGGGACGTTTTGATAGAAAGGTTCTTGTTGGAAGACCTGATGTTAAGGGCAGAAAAGAGATTCTTGAAGTGCATGCTAAGAATAAGCCTATCGGTGATGATGTTGATCTTGAACAGATTGCAAGAATTACGTCAGGTTTCACAGGTGCAGACCTTGAAAACTTACTTAATGAGGCTTCTATTCTTGCAGCAAAAGCAGGAAAGCATTTTCTTACACAGGCCGAAATTAATCAGGCAATGATTAAGGTTGGCATCGGTAAAGAGAAGAAGAGCAGAATTATTTCGGAAAAAGAAAAGCGTATTACAGCATATCACGAATCAGGTCATGCGATTTTATTCCATGTTCTTCCTGATGTTGGACCGGTTCACACTGTTTCGGTTATTCCAACAGGAGCAGGTGCAGCAGGTTATACTATGCCTTTGCCTGGTAAGGATGAAATGTTCCTTACAAAAGGCAAAATGTTACAGGAGATTATGGTTGACCTTGGTGGACGTATAGCCGAAGAACTTATTCTTGACGACATTACAACAGGTGCGTCACAGGATATTAAGCAGGCAACAGCTACAGCTAAGTCAATGGTTACAAAATATGGATTTTCAGATAAGCTTGGTCTTATTAATTATGATGATGAATCTGATGATGTATTTATCGGTAGGGATTTGGCTCATTCAAAGGGGTATGGCGAGAATACAGCTTCAGTTATTGACGAGGAAGTTAGGGAAATTGTTGATACATGTTATAAAAAGGCTAAGAAGATTATTGAAGACCATATGGAACAGTTGCATGCAAGTGCAGCATTGTTAATGGAAAAAGAAAAGATTGGCCGTGAAGAATTTGAAAGTCTATTTGACGCTGATAATAATCAGGCCGACTCTTTAACAAACGAGGAAACAGTATAAAATTTTAATGTTAAATAGTTGCAACAGAACTTTATTATTATTTTGTTGCAACTATTTTGTACAATGGGAAATCTGTTGTATGAAAACCGGAAATTTTAGAAGAAGGGATTATAAAAATGGAACAGCAAAAGGAAGCACTTTTTCACGATGGCTCTAGTCAGTTTTGCAAATATAATGAAAAATCAGATACATATACATTTATTCTCAGAACTACAATAGGGGTAGTAAATCAGGCTTTTATGGCAATAGATGGTTATGAGATGAGGATGTCACACATGGATACAAAGGGCAGATTCGATTATTATGCAATTAATCTGGCTCTTGGAACTAAAATGATAAAGTACCATTTTAGAACGGTTGGTCAATACCAGTTATACTATAATGTTTTCGGTGCAAGTGAACATTTTTCTGAAGAATGGGAGTTTGAGTTTACACCGGGATTTAAAACACCTGATTGGGCTAAGGGCGCTGTAATGTATCAGATTATGGTGGACAGATTTAATAATGGCGATAAGTCTAATGATGTAATGACTAATGAATATGCCTATATTGGTCGTGGAGTTTCAAAGGTTGAGAATTGGATGGAGCCTCCTGCTGTTGATGGAACAAGACAGTTTTATGGCGGAGATTTGCAGGGGGTTATTGATAAGCTTGAATATCTTGAAAAATTAGGTGTTGAAGTTATTTATTTTAACCCTATTTTTGTTTCTCCATCTAACCATAAATATGATACACAGGATTATGATTATATTGATCCTCATTTTGGAAAGATTGTTAATGATAACGGTAAGTTATTAGAGGACGGTGACAATAATAATGAGCACGCTCAGCGCTATAAGGTTAGAACAACTGACCTTGCAAATCTTGAAGCAAGTAATAAGTTGTTTGTTGAATTGGTTGAAAAGGCTCACGCCCATGGAATTAAAATAATTATTGATGGTGTTTTTAATCATTGTGGCTCTTTTAATAAGTGGATGGACAAAGAGAAGTTTTATACAAAGAATAAAAATTATAAATCCGGTGCTTATATTTCAAAGGATAGTCCGTACAATTTATATTTTAAGTTTCTTGAAGACAGATGGCCTGACAATAACTCTTTTGAAGGCTGGTGGGGCTTTGATACTTTGCCAAAACTAAATTATGAAGGTAGTAAAGAGCTTTGCGATTATATTATTGAAGTTGGTAAGAAGTGGGTTAGTCCACCTTACAATGTAGATGGTTGGAGAATTGATGTGGCGGCAGATTTAGGTCACAGTCAGGAGTTTAACCATGAGTTTTGGAAGAAATTTCGTAAGGCAGTTAAGGAAGCCAATCCGGAAGCTATTATTTTGGCAGAGCATTATGGAGATGCTAATTCATGGCTTCAGGGCGACCAGTGGGATACTATTATGAACTAT
Source organism: Eubacterium ventriosum (assembly GCF_025150745.1). Classification (NCBI taxonomy): domain Bacteria; kingdom Bacillati; phylum Bacillota; class Clostridia; order Eubacteriales; family Eubacteriaceae; genus Eubacterium; species Eubacterium ventriosum. The sequence continues at coordinate 275,161 of NZ_CP102282.1, read as the reverse complement.
GATGGCTTTATGGATCCGGTAACATGGTTTTTAACAGGTGTTGATAAGCATTCCGACAATTCTAATCCGGGAATGCGTGGCGATGCGGGAACTTTTAAGCTTACAATGCAGTATCAGATGTCAAGAATGCAGAATCAGTCATTGTTGGTGGCAATGAATGAGTTGTCAAATCACGACCATTCAAGATTTCTTACAAGAACTAACCGTATGGTTGGTCGTGTGGGGACAGCAGGAACAGCGGCAGCAAGTCAGGATATTGATGAAGCTATTTTTAAACAGGGTGTTGTAATGCAGATGACATTGCCGGGAGCACCAACACTTTACTATGGTGACGAGGCAGGTGTTTGTGGTTGGACGGACCCGGACAATAGACGAACTTATCCTTGGGGACACGAAAACTTTGAAATTTTGGAATTTTACCGTGAGACAATTGCAATTCACAGACAGCACAAAGTTTTTAAAACAGGTTCTTACAAGCCATTAGTTGAGCAGAGAGATTTGCTGTGCTATGGACGTTTTGATATGGACAATGCAGCTTTTGTGTTAATTAATACATCAGATACAGACAAAACAGTTTCAATTCCAACTTGGACATTGGGTGTGGAAGATGGTGAAAGCTTTGAACGATTAATTGAAACATCAAGAGAGTTCTATAACTGTGGCAGAGTAAAAGTGGTTCAGGAAAACAATATTGTAACAGTAACCGTAAAAGCTAATAGTTCAGTAATATATCATAAGTAAGTTTAAAATATTTTAATGCAAACATAAAAAACTTCCTACCGGGAAATTGCCGGTAGGAAGTTTTTTGATATATAATAAAACATTATTGCATCAGTTATTTGGGAAAGAATAGTGTATTCCAAAATCCTCTTTGGAGTGTAAATGTAAACTTTTGAATGTTTCTTAAAGAAATCTTTGTCCTCAAACTTATGTAAAGTGTTAAACATTGTGCCGTTTTTCATAGAATCTCTCCGTTATGTTTTGAGTGTTATAATTAAATTAATTCATATGTAATCAAACTTTAGGTGCGTTGTCACCTTAATCATATTAACTAAATAATACCACAATTATATTATGTAGCTGTAATAGGTGTCAATTTTCTAAAAAATAAAAATTTGTTATCTAAATAAATAGATGAAAATAAAAAATATTGCAAAAAATCTTATAAAAATTACAAAAATGTTTGCACTTTAAGCATTTATATGGTATAAGTATATATTGTTAAAGCAATGGGCAGATTCCCGAGTGGCCAAAGGGGACAGACTGTAAATCTGCTGGCACTGCCTTCGAAGGTTCGAATCCTTCTCTGCCCATTATTATTAACATGCCGGCGTGGCGGAACTGGCAGACGCGCAGGACTTAAAATCCTGTTGTGGCAACACAGTACCGGTTCGATTCCGGTCGCCGGCATTACATATTAAAGTGAGAAGCTATGATGCGAAAGCGTCGTAGCTTTTTTTCATATAGGAGAGAGAAGTGAATGTATATATACATTTCTTGTATTTTCATAAGTGAAAGCTAGTTTGAAAAAACATTGATTTTTGAAATCGTTATTTACTGAGAGTTATAAAATGGAGAATTTTTGATGTTCTGAGATTTAAGATGTTGAAATTTCAGATTTGCATATTATTAGCTGGTTTATAAAGTTATTTTCGGGAATTTTGGTTTACATAAAACAGATAAAAAATTAATAACAAAATCATGTACCCCAAAATTTAAGATATATTGAATTTTTGGGGTACGCAAAATGGATTGAAAGCAGTTTAAGTGATATATTGGTTGACATAACTATAAAAATGTAAAACAATATGCAACAAATATATGATTAAAACAAGAATATGTGACATGATTAGTTTACATAACTTAAAAACGTACCACAAAAAATTAAAAACCTCGATTTTTGGGGTACATTCCATCAAATCATAAAACAGGCCACACAGCATACTGTATATAGACGAACAAAATGCCACAATGAAATGAAAAATAGCCAAATCCCTTGTACATTTGACAGTCTTATACATATTGAGTAGAATGTAAAAGTCAGATAGATGACGGAATGTACAGCAAATAGTAAAAGTTAGATAGATGGCGGAATGTACAGCAAATAGTAAAAGTCAGATAGATGACGGAATATATAGTAAATAGTTTTAAGAAATGAGAGGGATTTATAATGAAGATTGGATTTGGATGCGACCATGCAGCAATTGACTTAAAGAATGAACTTATTGAATATATGACAGAAAAGGGCTACGAATGTGTTGATTATGGCACAGGCTATGATGAAAACGGAGAAATTATTAAGTGCGATTATCCAAACAAGGGTCGTGAAGTTGGTGAAGCAGTTGTAAGAAAAGATGTAGATTACGGTGTACTTATGTGTGGAACCGGAATCGGTATTTCTGTTGCAGCAAACAAGGTTCCAGGTGTAATTGCAGCAGTTTGCAGCGAACCTTATTCGGCAAAACTTACAAAGCAGCATAACAATGCTAATGTTATTGCTTTTGGCGCAAGAGTTGTTGGAGTAGAACTTGCAAAAATGATTCTTGATGAATTTTTTGGAGCAGAGTTTGAAGGTGGAAGACACCAGGCAAGAGTTGACATGATTCATGGAATTGAAGCAGATTATAGCAAATAAGATTTACAGAATTAGAATAAACTATAGCAAATAAGATTCACAGAATTAGAATAAACTATAGCAAATAAGATTCACAGAATTAGAATAAACTATAGTAAATAAGGTTTGTAAAAATAGAAAAGAGTTATTGACAGACTCTTTTTTATTTTATATAATTGCTTTAATACTTTAAAGCGTAACGGTTTAAAGCGACGAATAATAAGAATTAATTTTGCATTAAATCTTAAAGAAGAGATAAGGTTGAACAGTGGAGATAAAATACACATATGCAAGGTTAATAAGGAGGAGATTATGACAGAAATACTTTGCGGAATTATGTTGGTTGCCTTTTTTGTGGTAATGATTGGAGTAGGTTTTTATTCAAGAAAGCACGCAACCAATGTTAGTGGATTTGTTTTGGGTGGACGTTCAGCAGGTCCGTGGCTTACAGCTTTTGCCTTTGGAACATCTTACTTTTCAGCAGTTATCTTTGTAGGATACGCAGGACAGTTTGGATGGAATTTTGGGTTGGCATCAACATGGGCAGGACTTGGTAATGCATTTATTGGTTCATTGCTTGCATGGAACGTTCTTGGAAGAAGAACAAGAATTATGACGCAGTATCTTGATGCTAAGACTATGCCGGATTTTTTTGGAAAAAGATTTAATTCAGTACCATTAAAGGTTGCTGCATCAGTTATTGTATTTATATTTTTGATACCATACACAGCATCATTATATAACGGACTTTCAAGTTTATTTGGACTTGTTTTTGATATCCCATATTGGGTTGTTATTTTAGTAATGGCGATTTTGACAGGATTTTACGTAATTTTCGGTGGTTATATGGCTACTGCAATAAACGACTTTATTCAGGGAATTATAATGCTTTTTGGAATTTGCGCAGTTATTGGTGCAGTTTTAATGGATAATGGTGGTTTGCTTAAAGCCACTCAGAAATTGTCAGCAGTACCAAGTGAAGGCTGGACCGGTGGAGCGTTTACATCATTTCTTGGTCCTGATCCATTGGCATTATTATTTGTAGTAATATTAACATCTCTTGGAACATGGGGACTTCCACAGATGGTTGGAAAATTTTACGCAATTAAGAGTGAAAAAGACATTCATAAAGGAACTGTTATTTCAACAGTTTTTGCAATAATCGTAGCCGGTGGATGCTACTTCCTTGGTGGATTTGGCAGATTATACAGTGATAAAATTGCCATTAATGAAGCAACAGGCAAGCCATTGTTTGACACAATTATTCCAACAATGTTGTCTACTTTACCGGCAATAATTGTTGCAATTGTTATTGTTTTGGTTTTGTCAGCATCAATGTCAACACTTTCATCATTGGTACTTACATCAAGCTCAACTTTTACATTAGACGTAATTGTGCCGGCCTCAAAAAAGAAAATGAATGAAATGAAACAGGTTGTTATTATGAGAATTTTTATAGTATTCTTTATAGTTGTTTCAGCAGTTATTGCAATATTTAAGGATTCTCATCCTGAAGTTACATTTATAGCTCAGATGATGGGTGTTTCATGGGGAGCTTTGGCAGGGGCATTCCTTGCACCATTCTTGTATGGATTATACTGGAAAGGCGTAACAAAGGTGGCTACGGTTGTCTGTTTTGTCTGGGGATGTGCAGTTGCCGTGTTGCAACTTATTGTTTCACTTTGCGGAATAGATGTTACAGGCTTGGGAACAGTTCTTGGTTACATATTCAAATCATCAATTAATTCAGGTGTAGTTGCAATGGTAGGCGGACTTATTATAGTTCCTGTAATAAGTTTGATTACAAAGAAACAAAGTAAAGAAGAAATTGACAATATGTTCCAGTGCTACGAGGCAATGGTAGAAGTGCCGGTGAAAGAATCGTTGGAAGATTAGGCATAAAACTGTTAGTAACAGAATAGTATGAAAAAATATTATTAGTATGAGTTTTTTGATTTTAAAAAGCTGTTGGAGTAATCCGACAGCTTTTTTGCAAAAACTAATAAATACGTTTTGTGACAAAAATGTCAGTGACACCAATGACATAACCTGTCAGAGTGCCGTTTTTAAAGGAAAAAATGGAATAAAAAGACGAACAAAAGGGGTTATAAGATTGACAGTTATCCTTTTTTTTTATATCATAGATAAATGTATGGTCAGTACTTTGGGTATTGATTTTACGAAAGTGTATGGATTACTTGGTTTTTGATATAAAAGGAGGCAGAATGATTGATTTTCATTCACATGTATTGCCCGGAATAGATGATGGAAGCGATTGCGTAGAGGAATCTTTAGAGATGCTTCATACAGCAAAAAATCAAGGAGTTAGTACGATGTTGGCTACGCCACATTTTTATGCTCAAGATGTTTCAGTGGATCATTTTCTCGAAAAGAGGAAGAAAGCCTATGACACATTGAAACGGTGTATGGATGATTCTGACTGCCCTGACATAAGATTGGGAGCTGAAGTATGCTATTTCAGAGGAATCGGGAGGGCTAGAGAGATTGAAAAATTATGTATAGAGGGAACCAGGGTTATTATGGTGGAATTACCCTTTAGACAGTGGGATGAAGAGGTTTTACGGGATGTTGAAGAGCTAATGGAGAAACAGAATGTTTCAGTTATGCTCGCACATATAGAAAGATTTTATGCTTGCCAGAAAAGAAAGAAGATTTGGAAAGAAGTTCTTGATTTGCCGGTTATATTTCAGGTTAATGCAGAATTTTTTGATGGTAGGAAGAAAAGAAAACTTATAAAGAAGCTGGTTGAAGAAAACAGACCGATTGTACTTGGAAGTGACTGTCATAATACTGACAGAAGAAAGCCTAACCTTGATATGGGTTATTCCTTTATCAGAGAGAAAATCGGACAGAATGCTGTAGATGAAATAGAGAAAGTGTCCGTGGAGATACTTGAAAAATAATGATTAGGGGATAAGTAAAGTGAAGAAGAAAAGAAAAAAATACATAAAAATTGTCGTGGGAGTAGTAGCTTTTATACTGTTTATAGCAGTTTTAGGCTACGGATTACAGTATGTTGATAATAAGACAGAGAAGGCTAATGTATCTGATGAAAGTTCAATAAATGATTGGAAGATTCAGGTTCCAAGAGGAAAGATTAAACTTAATGGAAATAAATACGAATATTACCATGATTTTGAAAATTATCTGTTAATAGGAACAGATGCTACGGGAAATGACAAGAACGGAGCAGATTACCAGGGAAGTATGGCTGATTTCCTTATGCTTGTAATTGTAGACAAGACAGAGAATACATATAGTTTTCTTCAGCTTAACAGAGACACCATGACAGAGGTTGCATTGATTGATCATAATGGCGAAGGTGAGGCAACAGCTAATATTCAGTTGTGTACAGCTCATTGGTATGGAGGCAACAGAGAGCAAAGTTGCGAAAATACAGTTAAATCCGTAAAGAAATTGTTAGGAGGTATTCAGATTGATGGTTATTATGAACTTAACATGAGTGAAATACCTAAACTTAACAACATGGTAGATGGAGTTACCGTAACATTGGAGGATGATTTCTCAAAGAAATATCCAAAAATGAAGAAGGGAGCTACAATAAACCTTGATGATGAGCAGGCTTATGCATACGTTCATGACCGTTATGGAGTTGGGAATGAAGAGAATACATCACGAATGAAAAGACAACAACAGTACATGACAGGGTTTTTTAAAAAACTTCAGGAGAAGGTTAAGGCTAATCCAAACTATGCCAATGAAGTTTTTGAAAGTTTGCAGGATGTTTCCACAACAGATATTACTATAGGAAAGATTTCTAATATTAGTAATATTTTTGCTAGTGGAACAGACAAGGGGATTTTTGAATTGGCAGGAAAGTCTAAGATTGGTCAGGCTCTTGGAGATGAAATTGATCATATGGAATTTTATGTTAACAAGAAAGCAATGGTTAGCACAATGTCAGAACTGTTTGGCATAGTGGAACAGAAGAACAAAGAGTAAAGGAATTGAAAGATGAAACAACAGGTAGAAAAGATAAAAATTAACGAAAAAGAAGATGAAGTAGAAATCAACCTTTTGGATTTGTTTAACTATTATCGTAAGAAGATTTTATTTATTATTGCAGGTTTTTTGATTGGAGCAATAATTGCAGGTGTATGGACTAAAGTTGGCATTACACCTAAATATACTGCAACAGCGAAAGTTTATATGGTTTCAGCATCAAAAAACTCAGTGGTCGATCTTGCTGATTTAAGTATAGGTACATCATTATCAGAAGATTATGCAGAGTTGTTGCATGTTAGACCTATCATTGAGGCCATAAATGAGGAAAACGATTTAGGATATACATATGAGCAACTTAACGGAATGATTGACATTTCAACAGTTGAAGATACACGTATCCTAAAAATTTCAGCAACAAGCATAAAGCCGGAGGAAGCAAAAACAATAGCAAATGCTTTAGCTGAAAAGGCAGTTACTGAAATTCCTAAATTAATGGGAACATCGTCACCTAATATTGCTGAAAGAGCTATAACTCCTAAAGGTAAAAGTTCACCTAGTCTGAAGAAAAATGTAATGATGGGTGCATTTGGAGGAATGGTTGTGGTATTAGCTATCTTCACATTCTTATTTATCACTGATGATACAATTAAGACAGAAGAAGATGTTGAAAAGTATTTAGGCATTATTCCTTTAACAGTTATTCCTGATGGAAACGTTAAATACGGAGCATATTCTAAATACAATTATTATAAGGGAAAGAAATATTACACACCAAAATAATAAGCTTGAGGAGAAATAGAAATGAATAAAATTAAAATGGATTTAACCAAAGAACTTCCTTATGCTGTTGAGGAATCTATAAACCGACTTCGTATAAATGTTAGTTTCCTTGGAAATGAAATTAAAAAAATCATGGTTGTAAGTACAATGCCTAATGAAGGAAAGAGTTTTGTTACTTTACAGATGTGGAAACAGATGGCAAGTGCCGGAATCAAATCAGTATTTGTAGATGGAGATATGAGAAACTCTGTCATAGTAAACAAATATGGCATAGAAAAAGAAGATGGCTCAGAAATGGAAGGGCTTGCACATTATTTGGCAGAAGAATTTCCACTTGAAAATGTTGTATATAATACACCACTTGAAGATGGAGATATTATACCAAATGTGGAAAATATAATTAATCCATCAATGTTGCTTGAAAGTGACAAGTTTGGCAATATGCTCAATCAACTTGCGGAAGATTACCGATATGTATTTGTTGATGCACCACCTCTTGGTCTTGTATCAGATGCTGAAAAGATTGGTAGTATGTGTGATGGAGCAATTCTTGTAATTAGAAGTGGAGAAACATCAAAATCTGAAGTGAAAAGTTCAATTAAGCAGCTTGAAAGATCAGGATGTAAGATATTAGGTGTGGTTCTAAACCGTGCAACAGACGCAAAAGGCAAGAAAAATGAGAAGAAATACTACAATGGCAAGTAATAGTATATAATTATCAGTGACATATTTTGTCAAATATAGTCAAAAAAGCAAAATATAACAAAAAAAGTATTTAAATTTATTCCGTAAAGTAGTAAAATAAACAACATAGCGAGTTTTATAAATTATAAGTTTGCTATGAGGACATTTTTATTTTCAATACTTGTGGGGATAAGCAGAAATAATTAAAACTCAAAAACATAATAATAGGAGGAACTTATAATGAAAAAATTAATGAAGAACGTTGCTGTTTTAGCATTAGCAGCAGCAGTAGCAGTAGGATCTGTAACAGGTGTAAGCGCAGCAGTTAAGAGCCCAACATCATCATTAGTACCGATTAACGCTAAGAATGTTGCTGTATCAAACGGAAATACAGTTGATACAAAGGCTAACGGAACAGCTGAAGTTGGAGTAGTATCAGCTAAGAAGAGCACAGCTACAGTACCTAGCAAGGTAACAGCTAAGGGTGTAACATACACAGTAACAGTTATCAAGGCTAAAGCATTTGCTAAGAAGGCTAAAAAGGCTAAAAAGATTGTAATTCCAGCAACAATTAAGAGAGTAAACAAAAAAGGTTTTACAGGTACTAAGAAATTAAAGACAATTATTGTTAAAGGAACAAAGAGCTTTACAGTAAAGAAGGGTGCATTCAAGAAGGTTAACTCAAAGAAGATTACAGTTAAGGTTAACAAGAAGATGAAAGCTAAAGAATTTAAGAAATTAAAGAAGAACTTAAAGAAGGCAGGATTCAAGGGTAAAATTAAGAAATAATTTTTACTAGCACTTTTTTATATGTATTTTTAGAAAAAACGTTGAGAGTCATCGTACAATTAATATTGTATGGTGGCTCTCTTTTGTTGACTAAAAAGCTTCAATAAACTATAATTAATTTTAGGACTTTAATTCAGTAAATTAAACATTGCCCGTATCACAAAAAGTTAAATATAATGGTGATACTACTGTTTTTTACTGTGAAATATATAAGAGAGGCAGGAAGAAGTTTTGAGTAATAAGAAGATTATGCTTGGTAATGAAGCCATTGCAAGGGGAGCTTATGAAGCGGGAGTTAAGGTTACATCAGCATACCCTGGTACTCCAAGTACTGAAGTAAGTGAAAACGTAGTAAAATATAAAGAAATTTATGCTGAATGGGCACCTAATGAAAAGGTTGCCACAGAAGTTGCCATTGGTGCATCCATGGCAGGTGTTCGTTCTATGACAATGATGAAAATGGTAGGTCTTAACGTAGCATCTGATCCACTTTTTACAGCAGGATACATTGGTGTAAACGGTGGTATGGTTTTGGTTGTTGCAGATGACCCTGGAATTTACAGTTCACAGAATGAACAGGATACTAGAATGATTGCAAGAGCTGCAATGGTTCCGGTAGTTGAACCTTCTGATAGTGAAGAAGCAAGATATTTTACAAAGAGGGCTTATGAATTATCTGAAAAATATGATACACCGGTTATTCTTAGAACAACTACACGTCTTGCACATTCACAGGGGATTGTTAATCTTGAAGATAGAGTTGAGGTAGATGACAAGCCATATGAAAGAAATATTGCAAAAAACGTTATGATGCCGGGAAATGCAATTAAACGTCATGTTATTGTTGAACAGCGTCTTAAAAAGATGGCAGAAGATGCATGTGACCTTGATATTAATAAAGTTGAATATAATGATACAAAGATTGGTGTTATTACAAGTGGTATACCTTATCAGTATGTTAAGGAAGCACTTCCTAATGCATCAGTTTTAAAACTTGGTTTGGTTCATCCTTTGGCAAAGGGACTTATAAAGGAATTTGCTTCAAAGGTAGACAGACTTATTATAGTTGAAGAGCTTGAACCTGTAATTGAAGAACAGGTTAGAGCTATGGGAATTGAATGCGATGGAAAGAACATCTTTACTGTGCAGGGCGAATATAGTGCTAATATGCTTAAACAGGTAGTTTTAGGTGAAAAGGTTGAAATTGAACAGCCTTTACAGGCTCCTGCAAGACCACCTATTCTTTGTCCGGGATGTCCTCACAGAGCTACATATTCAGTACTTAAGAAGTTAAAAATTCATGCAGCAGGTGATATTGGATGTTATACACTTGGTGCAGTTAATCCACTAGGTGTTGTAGATACGACAGTTTGTATGGGTTCAAGTATTTCTACACTTCACGGTATGGAAAAGGCTAAGGGAAAAGATTACATTAAGAATTGGGTAGCTGTTATAGGTGATTCAACATTCCTTCACACAGGTGTTAATTCACTTATGAACATGGTTTATAACAAGGCTACAGGAACAGTTATTATTCTTGATAATTCAACAACAGGTATGACAGGACATCAGGATCATCCTGCAACAGGAAAAACATTGTCAGGTGAAAAAGCCAATATAGTTCTTCTTGATGATTTATGTAGAGCTTTAGGTGTTAAGAATGTACAGATTGTTGATGCTTTTGATACAAAGAAGTTAGAAAATGTTATTAAAGAAGAAGTAGCAAGAGATGAAGTATCAGTTATTATAGCTCAGTCTCCTTGTGCATTGCTTAAGTCATATGTTCCAAAGGGTAAATGCGTTGCAATTCCTGAAAAATGTAAAAAATGCGGACTTTGTCTTGCTTCAGGATGTCCTGCAATTACAAAGAATGAAGATGGAACTATTTCAATTGACCAGACATTATGTAATGGTTGTGGACTTTGTATGCAGAATTGTCATTTCGATGCAATTGAATTAAAGAAGAAGGGAGAATAGTCATGGCAGAAACAAAGAATATTATGATAGTAGGTGTCGGTGGACAGGGAACACTTCTTACAAGCCGTATTTTAGGTGGAATTACAGTTGAAGCCGGATATGATGTTAAGCTCTCAGAAGTTCATGGAATGGCACAGCGTGGCGGTAGCGTTGTTACTTATGTACGTTATGGCGAAAAAGTAGCAGAACCTATAGTAGAAGAAGGTCAGGCAGATGTACTTATCGCTTTTGAAAGATTAGAAGCGTTAAGATATGCTCATTTTCTTAAGAAAGATGGAGTAATTATTGTAAATGACCAGAGAATCGACCCAATGCCTGTAGTTACAGGTGTGGCAAAATATCCTGACGGAATTATTGAAAAACTTTCAAAGAAATACCGTGTTGTATCAGTTGATGCAATGGATGAAGCCATAAAGATGGGCAATTCAAGAGTATTTAACGTTATTATTCTTGGAATTGCTGCAAAGAATATGGATTTTCCAAAGGAACAGTGGATTGAAGTAATCAAGAAAACAGTTCCACCAAAGACTATTGATATTAACGTGGCAGCCTTTGAAAAGGGTTATGAATTAGCATAAGATAATAAAATTAAAATATAGGATAATAAAAATCCCGGAAAGTGGAAAGAATGTTAATAGTTCTGAAGCTTTTCGGGATTTTTTACGGCTCTTTGTCAAGCATGTGGGTAACCCAAGTTTATAATGTTCTTTGTCAGGTATAGGGATATTTTTTATTTATACATTTTTTAGAAAATGTATAAACAACATACCATTATCATAAAAATCGTTTTATTTTTTTTTAGAAAAAAATAAAACGATTTTTCTAAAATTTGGAGAATTGATACCGTTAACATTATGTGGTATTATATTGATAATATAATAGACGAAAATTTTTTTTATAGTATTAATAAGGAGGCATTTATGAAAAAAATTAAAAAACTGGTCAGTATGTTATTGGTATTTGCAATGACATTTAGTGTGGCTATTTCAGGAAAAATTACAGGCATTACCCAGGTTAGTGCCAGAGAGGCTCTTGGAAGCAATGATTTTTTGAAGGTTAACGGAACACAGATAAGAAAACAAAAAGGAACAGGAGATATTGTATATCTAAGAGGTACAAATGCAGGTGGATGGCTTGTTCAGGAAGACTGGATGAATCCAACCAATGCATCTGACCAGAAAACAATGATGACCACATTGGCAAATAGATTTGGAGCATCAAAGAGAGATGAGTTGGTTTCAACATATGAAAATAATTATTGGACAACACAGGATTTTGATAATTGTGCAGAAATGGGAATGAGTGTTATAAGATTACCATTTACATATATGAATCTTTGTGATGACAATGGAAATCTTAAATCTAATGCTTTTGACAGATTAGACTGGTTTGTACAAAACTGTAGCCAGAGAGGTATGTATGTAATTTTAGACATGCACGGAGCATTTGGTTCTCAAAATGGTATGGACCATTCAGGAGAGATTAATGATGGAAAACAGCTATATTACAATCAGAGCAATAAAGATAAAACTTTAAATTTATGGAAAAAGATTGCAGAACATTTCAAAGGCAATCCGGCAGTTGCAGCTTACGATATCTTAAATGAACCGGGAATTAAGGCAGCTGCAACATATAGTTTACATTGGGATTTTTATAATGAAATTTACAATACAATCCGTTCAAAGGATAGCAATCATATTATTATAATGGAATCATGTTGGGATGCAGACAATTTGCCAAGACCTTCACAGTATGGCTGGACAAATGTAGCATATGAATACCATTACTATCCATGGAGTGCACAAAATAGCAGTGATGCACAGAAGTCATACTTTTCAAGTAAAGTTTCAGACATTGCAAATCACAATTATGGAGTGCCAACATTTGTAGGCGAGTTTACATGCTTCGAACAGGAAGAAGGTTGGAAGGCAGCAATGTCAACTTTCAACGGTCAGGGATGGCATTGGACAACATGGTCATACAAAGTTACAGGAAACAGCTCATGGGGTATTTATAATCACAACCCTGAAAAAGTTGATATTTATAACGACTCAGCTGACACAATTAAAAATAAATGGTCAGCTGTAGGTACAGCAAACGGATGGAAAAATGACAAGATTTACAATTTGGTAAAGCCATATCTTTCGGGAACAGTAACATCTACAGGTGGAAGCACAACAGATGATAGTGATAACAACAGTACATCAGGTGTGGCAACATTTTATGAACATTCAAATTATGGTGGATGGGCAGTTTCATTGGAAGAAGGTTCATATGACTACAAAGATATTTTAGCAAAAGGAATTGTTAATGATCAGATTTCATCACTTAGAGTAAGTGACGGATACAAAGTTACAATATATGATGACGAAGGATTTAAAGGAAAATCAAAAGAATTTACCAGTGATGCGTCATATGTTGGAGATGAAATGAATGACAAAACTTCATCAATTAAAATTGAAAAGATTAACAATCAGACATCAACTACAACATCATATAACACAGTCAAATTGCCAAATGGAAAATACAGCATCAAATCTGTTGCAAATGAAAAATATGTTGCAACAGAAAATGGTGGAAGTGATCCGATAGTAGCAAACAGAGACAACTATAGCGGTTCATGGGAGACATTCTATATTGTTAATAATGATGATGGAACAGTAAGTATAAAAGCAGATGCAAATAATAAATATATATGTGCAGTATTAGACGAAGAAAATCAGCTGACACCTAGAAGTGACAGCATTAGTACATGGGAAAAATTTAAGATTTACAAAATAAATGACAGTGAATACGGCATTAGAAGTGCAGAAAACGGAAAATATGTAAAAGCTGACTTGGATAACGGAGGCAAATTAATAGTTGGAAGTGATTCAATAGCTGGAGCTTGGGAAGCTTTTAACATTGAAAAAGTCGGTGATACAACAACAAATGATAATGTAGCAACATTCTATGAAAATTCAAACTATAGTGGATGGTCAGTTTCATTACCGGAAGGCACATATGATTATAGTGATATCATTGCAAAAGGTATTAAAAATGATGCAATATCATCACTGAAAGTAAGTTCTGGTTACAAGGTTACATTGTATGATAATGCAGGATTTAAAGGAACATCAAAGGAATTTACAGGTGATGCATCATATGTAGGAAATGAGATAAATGACAAAACATCATCCATTAAAATTGAAAAGTGGGATGGTTCATCAAGTGTTACATATAATACTGTTAAATTATCAAATGGAAAATACAGTATCAAATCTGTTGCAAATGAAAAATATGTTGTAGCAGAAAATGGTGGAAGTGATCCAATAGTAGCAAACAGAGACAGTTATGGCGGTTCATGGGAAACATTTTATCTGATAAATAATGATGACGGAACAGTAAGTTTAAAAGCAGATGCAAATAACAAATATGTATGTGCAGTATTAGATGAAGAAAATCAACTTGTTCCAAGAAGCGAAAGCGTAGGAACATGGGAGAAATTCCAAATCTACAAAATAAGCGATACAGAATACGGTCTTAAGAGTGCAGAAAACGGAAAATATGTAAAGGCCGACTTGGATAATGGAGGTAAATTAGTAGCAGGAAGTGATTCCATAGCAGGAGCTTGGGAAGCATTTAATATTGAAAAGTTGGGAGATGAGACATCTTCTGCAAAAGCAACATTTTATGAAAATTCAAATTACAGTGGTTGGTCTGTAGCATTAAGTGAAGGAAGATATGATTATGGCACAATGATTTCTAAGGGAATTAAAAATGATCAGATTTCTTCAGTTAAGGTAGCAGATGGCTACAAAGTTACATTGTATAACGATGAAAGATTTGCAGGAAGTAAAAAAACATTATTCACAGATGCATCAGGCCTTGGAGATTTTAATGATAAAACTTCAGCGATCGTAATTGAAAAAGTAGAAAAGGCAGATTTTAATAATTCAAATGCATATATTACATCCATAGCAAACGGACAGGTAGTTTGTGCAGAAAATGGTGGAAGTGAAACAATAGTGGCAAACCGTTCATCATGTGGAGGTGCATGGGAAACATTCCAGATTGTAAATAACAATGATGGAACAGTTTCATTGAAATCAATTGCAAATGGGAAATATGTATGTGCTGTAATTGATGAAAACAATCAGTTATTGCCAAGAAGTGAAAGTGTAGGTACATGGGAGAAATTCATTATTGAAAAGATTTCAGATGGAGAGTATGCACTTTACTCATTGGCAAATGGAAAATATGTTCAGGCAAACTTAAACGATGGTGGTAAACTTTTTGCTACAAGTGAAACTGTTGCCGGAGCATGGGAAGTATTTGACATTAACAGAAATTAAAGTTAAAATTCATAATAATTAAACAATTCAAAGGCTGTTTGCGTGGACTATATATGCAAACAGCCTGATTTTGGTATATATGTTAGTAAAAAAATAAGGCTCTTTGTCAAGCATGGGGGTAATCCCTTATATATATCGTGTGTGATTTGTAATCACACACGATTTTTAAATAGTATCACAAGATAACATTATTCTGTTTCTAAAATTATCAAAATTCCTATATCCATAAGCATTTCGTGAGACTCCATTTCGTTTAATCACTTTAATCTTATTGTTCATTCCTTCAGTAGCTCAATGACAAAATATCTTACATCCTTTCGGTTTTTAAATTTCATAAGATAATCTTCGAGCCGGTATTGGGTTAGTGTTGTAAGCCTACAATTTTTAGGTAAAAGTGAAAAAGGTTCAGTAAAGTGTCTGTTACAGATATCGCAGTGATATCGTCTTTTGCAATAATATAATAAAGTTAATTTTCCCATGATTGGAGGATTGTGGGAGTGCGGAACAATCCGTGTAATCAGTATCCAGGCAAAAAGGTTTGGTTGACTTTAAGGTAATAGTTATTTATAATAGTTTATGACTTTAAAGTGAAAAAGTAATAAAGAATAAGATTCATATAGGAGAATGTTATGATTATAGATATTCACACACATACATTTCCTGATGCCATAGCTCACAAGACTATAGTAGGTATGGAAGAAGATATTGTAAGAGGTCAGGGTATTCATGTAAAAAGTGCAAGGATACCAACAGTTAAAGGTTTAGAGGACAGTACTAAAAAAGCAGATATAGATTTGTCTGTTGTTTGCCCTGTGGCAACTAATATTAGGCAACCGGAGAAAATTAACAGATTATCTGTGGAACTTAACGAGAAAAGAGAAGAAACAAGATTATTTTATTTTGGGGCTATTCATCCGGATTGTGAGAATTATAAGCAGATTATAGATGAAATAGTTGCAATGGATTTGAAAGCTATAAAGATTCATCCTGACTATCAAAATACATTTTTTGACGATGAAAAATATATCAGGTTAATGGATTATGCAGCGGAGAAGGATTTGGGGATAATTGTTCACGCTGGGGAAGATGTGGGACTTCCGGAAACGGTTCACTGCACACCTGAAAGAATTCTTAATCTTTGGAAACATATTCAGCCGGAAAAGTTGATTCTTGCCCATATGGGTGGCTGGAAAATGTGGGATGAAGTGGAAGAGAAGCTTTTAGGACTGCCATTTTATTTGGACACGGCGATTGTTCTTAATCCTATTTTTCCGGTTAAGCTTGAAAATGAACAGTTTGTGAGAATGGTTAGAAAACATGGAGCGGACAGAATTTTGTTTGGAACTGATTCTCCGTGGTATGACCAGACCAAAGCTGTTAATGATTTTAACAATACAGATTTGACACAGGAAGAAAAAGACAAGATCTTTGGGAAGAATGCCAATGATTTGTTTAATTTCTTTGGATAATAAATTAAAAATAAGATAAAAAAGAAGGAAAGAGAAATGCCAATTACAGAATTATTAGAGAGAAACGCCAGAGAATTTCCAAAGGATATAGCTTTGGTAGAAATAAATCCTGATATTCAGGAAAAAAGAAGGGTAACATGGCGAGATTATGAATTAATCCAGCCTGATGCCCGCCATCATTACAGACGTGATATTACATGGCACGTATTTAACGAGAAAGCTAACAGAGTTGCTAATCTCCTTATTAGCAGAGGTATTAGAAAAGGAGATAAAGTTGCAATTCTTATGATGAACTGCTTAGAATGGCTTCCTATTTATTTTGGAATTCTTAAAACAGGAGCTTTGGCAGTTCCTATGAACTTTAGATTTGATGCGCAGGAAATTAAATATTGTCTTGAACTTTCAGAGACAGATGTGCTTATTTTTGGACCTGAGTTTGTTGGCCGAATCGAAGAAATTGTTGATGAAATTGATGAAAAAAGAATTTTGTTCTACGTAGGTGGTGATTGTCCTACTTTTGCAGAAGATTATGATAAGCTTGCATCTAACTGTTCTTCACTTTCACCTGAAATCGAAATTAAGGATTCAGATGATGCGGCAATTTATTTTTCTTCAGGAACAACAGGTTTCCCAAAGGCTATTTTACATAATCACGAAAGTCTCATGCATGCGGCAAAAGCTGAACAGAATCATCATGGACAGACTAAGGATGATGTATTTTTGTGCATTCCACCGCTTTATCATACAGGTGCCAAGATGCATTGGTTTGGCAGCCTTTTGACTGGTGGAAAAGCAGTATTATTAAAGGGGGTTACACCTAAAACAATTCTTGAAACAGTATCAAATGAAGGCTGTACAATTGTTTGGCTTCTTGTTCCTTGGGCACAGGATATTTTGCTTGCATTAGATAGAGGAGAGATTAAGCTTGAAGATTACAAGTTAGATCAGTGGAGACTTATGCACATTGGTGCACAGCCTGTACCACAGAGCCTTATTAAGAGATGGAAGGAATACTTCCCACATCACCAATATGATACTAACTATGGCCTTAGCGAATCTATCGGACCAGGTTGCGTTCACTTAGGTGTCGAAAATATTAATAAAGTAGGAGCAATTGGTATTCCGGGTTACGGCTGGGAAGCAAAGATTGTTGATCCTGAGGG
This sequence comes from Eubacterium ventriosum, assembly GCF_025150745.1. Taxonomy (NCBI): domain Bacteria; kingdom Bacillati; phylum Bacillota; class Clostridia; order Eubacteriales; family Eubacteriaceae; genus Eubacterium; species Eubacterium ventriosum. The sequence goes on along the minus strand of NZ_CP102282.1, from coordinate 257,364 downwards.
AAATCCTGTAGAGCAAGGTAGTGTTGGGGAACTTATTGTTAAGGGACCAGGCGTCATGACTTGTTACTACAATGACGAAAAGGCTACAGCTGAAACAATCAAGGATGGCTGGCTTTACACAGGGGATATGGCTGAAATGGATGAAGACGGTTTTATTTACCTTGTTGATAGAAAGAAAGATGTAATTATTAGTGGTGGCGAAAATCTTTATCCTGTACAGATTGAAAACTTCTTAAGCAAATTCCCTAAGATTAAGGATGTTGCAGTTATTGGTCTTGCAGATGAAAGATTGGGCGAAATTGCAGCTGCCATTATTGAATTGAATCCTGACACAGAATGTACTGAACAGGAAATCAATGATTTCTGTAAGGAACTTCCAAGATACAAGAGACCTAAAAAGATTATCTTTACTAAAGTTCCAAGAAATGCTACTGGAAAAATCGAAAAACCTAAGCTTAGAGAAATGTATCACAGTTCAAATCTTGTTGATGCACAGAATAAGGCTTAATTAAGACTTTTGGGCTGGGTTTAAATCAAACAAAATAAAGAATAAAAAGTGTTCCTTAACAAGCGTGCAAAAATGCGATGAATTTAGGGGACGCTTTTTTAAATACATTAAAAAAATACAAAATTATTATAGAACAAATTTTCTAAAAAATTGTTGGAGTGGAATTTCGCAATGCAAATATTGCGGTAATATGGTACACTTATATAAGCGAAAGATATCGGAGGAATAGATTAATGAAGATTAAAAATGGTTTTGTTTTAAGAGATGTTGGAGGTCAGGCAGTTGTTATTGCAGTAGGTGAGGCAAGCAAGACATTTCACGGAATGATTAACCTTAATGCAACAGGTAAGGAGATATGGCAAGGAATTGAATCCGGATTGGATGTTGACCAGATGGTAGAGAAGATGGTTGAAACTTATGAAGTTGAACCTGATAAAGCAAGAGAAGACATTCAGGCAATGGTAGATAAGATGAAAAATGCAGGAATTATTGTAGAATAGAGAGTGTGTTATGGGTGAAGTGTTACATATTGAGGATGCATTAAATGAGAAGGGAGTGTATGTTAGTACAACTTCTGGTGTCAGCATGTATCCAATGCTAAGAAACAGAAGGGATACCATAATAGTTAAGCCACCTACAGCACCATTGAAGAAATATGATGTGCCTTTATACAGACGTGGAGACGATTATGTGCTTCATAGAATTATTGGAAAAGATGATAGGGGGTATATTATTTGCGGAGATAATTGCATTAATAAGGAATATGGCATAACTGAAAACCAGATCATTGGAGTTTTAGTTGGCTTTTATCGTGATGGAAATGAAGTAAATATGGAGGGAGTGGGATACAAGCTTTACAGCAGGGCTTGGGTTTTTCTTCATCCTTTAATTTGTGCTTTTAAGAAAATAAAAATGAAGGCTGGAAAGGTGAAAAGATTATGGCATTCAAAATAAAACTTGCCGGAATCGGATTTCAGGTAAATGGAATTTATGAGGAATCATTGAAGAAGCATTGTGGGGATTATTTGGATACTGAAGAAAATTCAGATAATAAGAAGTGTTTCGATAATTGTGTAGCTGGGAAAGAAGATTTGAAGCTTTCTGATAATGATTCGGTCTATGAAATTATTATATCAGAGGATGACATAATAAGAGAACAGGGAACAATGTTGGAAGATGAAGGACAGAGTGGATTTGCCCCTGAATATTTGGAAACATTGGCACTTTTAAGGAAAGTTGCGGAAGTTTTGCCTGAGAAAGACGGTTTCCTAATGCATGGAGCGGTTATACAGTGGAAGGACAAAGCCTATATGTTTACTGCACCAAGTGGTACCGGAAAAACTACCCACATCAGGTTATGGAGGAAGTATTTAGGTCAGGGTGTTTCTATTATAAATGGGGACAAACCTTTTATTAGAATAGTTGACGATTGCGTAAGAATATATGGAACTCCGTGGGCTGGCAAAGAGGGCTGGCAGAATAATAAGAATGCACCGCTTGGTGGAATTTGCATAATAGAGCGTGGCACGGAATGCGGAATTAGAAAGCTTGATTCCAAAGAAGCCATACCATATCTTCTAGGGCAGATTCATTTCGGCGACAGCTCAGCCCAGGCAGGAAAAACATTGGAATTACTAGATGTTTTGATAAAAAAAGTGCCTGTTTATATATTGAATTGCGATATATCAGAACATGCGGTGAGAACAAGCTATGAGGCAATGACAGGGGAAGAGTATAGAGAGAGTTAGAGAATATGTTGGTCTGACAAGCATTGAAAAAATCACCGAAATTAACAGAAAATTATCAATTGAAGAAGAGGGAGTTCCAGCGGTATCTCTTAGTGTAGGCGTGGCATTTACTGACAGAAAAAATCCAGGAAAGAGCCAGTTCACTGATGCAGACAAAGCCCTTTATTATACTAAGGGACATGGAAAGTGCGGATGCAGTTTCTATCCGGTGGAAGAAAAGTAGAATCAGTATGAGTGAAATCATAAAAAACGGACATAATGAGATTAAAAATAAATATTATTTGGGTAGAATTAAAAGAGATTTGACAAACTTTTTTAAGTGGATGGCTCTTGCAATTTTAACAGGTGTGGTTGTTGGTGGCGCCAGTAGTGTTTTTGCCATATGTATCAGGTGGGTAACGACGTTTAGAGCAGACAATAAGTGGATGTTTTTGTTACTTCCAGTGGCAGGTTTGATTATCGTTTTTATGTACCAAAGATTGGACAAAAACGATGGAGGAACCAATCAGGTTCTTTCAACCATTAGATCTAAGGATGATGTGCCTTTAAAATCGGCACCACTTATTTTTCTGTCAACAGTGCTTACTCATTTGACAGGTGGTTCCGCAGGACGTGAAGGTGCGGCAATTCAGTTTGGCGGAAGCATTGGCAATCAGCTTGGGAGAATTTTTCATTTGGATGAGTTCGACCACCACGTTATGGTTATGTGTGGTATGAGTGCGGCGTTTGCTGCGGTTTTCGGAACTCCTATGGCGGCGGCAGTTTTTGCCATGGAAGTTGTAAGCGTTGGAGTTATGTATTATGCGGCGCTTTTGCCTTGCGTTATTGCGTCAATTATTGCAGCCAAATTTGCGGCAGGAATAGGCATCCATCCTGAAGTTTTTCATGTAACAGTTATACCGGAACTAACTGCTGTAACCGGAGCAAAAATGGCAGTTATTGCAGCAGGTTGTGGTGCTGTAAGTATACTTTTTTGCATAGCACTAAAGTTAGCTTCAACTTTGTATACTAAATATTTGAAAAATCCTTACGTAAGAGTGGTTGTTGCGGCACTTATTGTTATGGGAATTACCTTTATTTTACAGACAGATGATTATATGGGCGCAGGCAATCAGCTAATAGCCAAAGCCATTGAAACAGGAAGGGCAAGACCCCTTGATTTTGTTTGGAAAATAATTTTGACGGCAATTACAATGCGAGCAGGTTTTAGAGGGGGCGAAATCGTTCCTGCATTCTGCGTGGGAGCAACCTTCGGATGTGTTATGGGACAATTGTTGGGATTTCCACCGGTGGTTGCAGCGGCAGCGGGAATGGTAGCATTGTTCTGTGGTGTAACTAACTGCCCAATAACATCAATGCTTATCTCATTCGAGTTGTTTGGCTTTGCCGGGGTCTCATATTACCTGATAGCAATATCAATCAGCTATGCCCTGTCAGGATACTACAGCCTGTACAAAGACCAGACAATTGTATACTCAAAATACAAGGCCAAATATATAAATAGAAAAACAAGATAAAGCATAAAATGTGATAATATTATCTTATAAAGTGAAGAAGAAAAGAAAAAAATACATGAAAATTGGGATTAAAACAAAAAAGGCCGTATGTGAATTTGATTTCACATACGGTCTTGTCATAACATTACAAATCAATCTATCGCTTCCACTACAAATCTTTATTTTGTCTTTGTAGCTTTTCCGTTTATCCAGCTAGAATATACTTTTTTTCTGCCAACTACTTTATAAGTACGGACACGTACATAGTATTTCTTTTTAGATTTCAATTTCTTTATTTTAGCAGAAGTAGTTTTCTGCTTCTTAACAAGAATTGATTTCTTGTTCTTTTTAAAATACTTGTCTGTGGCAACCTGAATTTCATAGCCACTTGCACCTTTTACTTTGCTCCATTTAATGGTAAGAGATTTCTTCGTAGCCTTGACTTTCTTAACCTTTGTAGTAGCAGGCTTCTTTGAATTTGAAGCTTGTAAGCTTGTACTTGTAGTACTAGGTTTTGGCACAACCCCATTAGTTGCATTGTTACTAGTAGTTCCTCCGTTAATAGAATCTCCGTTAGTCGTAGTAACTACAGGAGTAACAGTTTCGCCAGTAGTTTCTATATTGTCAGTAGTCTTCACAGGAGTAGTAACTACTTCACCACTTGTTTCTCCATTTCCGGTTGTGGAAACTTCCCCCTTAAACTTGGCAAGTGCTTTTAAAAGCTTTTCCATATTAACAGGTTTGGACATATGCATATTCATGCCGGCATCAAGACAACGTTGAATATCGTCTTTGAAGGCATTAGCAGTCATGGCAATAATTGGAATGCTGTGAGCTCCCGGTTTGTTAAGATTTCTAATGGCACTTGTAGCTTGAAGTCCGTCCATAACAGGCATCTGCATATCCATAAGAATGGCATCATAAGTATGAATACTTGATTCTCTAAACATTTCTACGCAAACAGATCCATCTTCGGCATGGTCGCAGGTAATGCCATACATAGCAAGAAGTTCAGAAATAACTTCATAATTAAGAGTATTGTCTTCAGCAACAAGAAGGTGCATACCTTTACAAGTATCATGAGCGGAAGTATCTGAAATATCTTGTAGAGCTTTATAGTTTTCTGCACAACATTCAAGAGGAATTATTATTTTAAAAGTGGTTCCATGACCTTCTTTACTTGTAACATTAATTCGTCCGTTCATTAAGTCCACAAGCTCTTTAACAATCGAAAGCCCAAGGCCATAACCACCAACTTTGTTAATTCTAGAGTCAGTGGCACGGGAAAACTTAGAATACATATGGTTAATATATTCCTGAGACATACCAATTCCTGTGTCGCTTATAACAGCTATAAGATTTATATACTTATTATTCAAAAATAATTCTTCATAAATTTCAAAGGTAACAGAACCACCATCAGGTGTATATTTTATGGCATTGGATAAAATATTTGTATAAATCTGTTTTAGTCTAAGTGGGTCAACCAACAAGGTTTTCTGGTAAAGGTCATGCTGATTGCATATAATGTTAAGTTTTTTGTCACCCTGTAATTGTTTAAGCATTGGTGGAAAATCATCCAAAAGCTTAGGAATATTAACAGGTTGGGAATTAATGCGTAACTGTCCGTTTTCAATCTGTGTAATATCCAGCACTTCGTTAACCAACTCCATAAGAAAATCACCTGAAGATTTTATTTTTTTCAGATTATATTCTACAGTTTTAGGTTCATTTATATGTTGTTCAGCTAACGTTTCAAAACCAAGAATAGCGTTCATTGGTGTACGGATGTCGTGGGCAATCTGAGAAATAAATTCTGTTTTGGCCAGATTAGCCTTGTTAGCTTCCTCAGCAATGGAAATCCAATTTTTTTCACGTCGTTTAGCATCGCTTATAAGTCTTGTAGCATAAAGAATATGGGTAACATTTCCATTGTTATCACGTTTTTTTACAATAAAACGTGCTGTGTGCCAGTTACCATCTTTTGCAAGATATTCAGTTGCAAGAGTTTCCTCATCATGTAAACGATCAGCCAAAGTGCTTAAATCAAAGAATTCAAGAACCTTATCATGATATTCAGGTGCAACAAATGTATCACACAATTCAATCATTTCGGTTGAGGCACGCCCTATTTTTCCTGTAAGGTGATGAATTTCACTTTCACTGGAAATTTCCTTATAGAAATCATTGACAAGATCAATTCTAAAAATAGCATAATAAATTTTGCCAAGGGCAGATACGATTTCGTTACTAAGTTTTGTTTCGGCTAGAGCTGTTTCAAGTTCGTGTTGACGTTTTTGTTCGCTTGCAACAATATCGTCAATGTGTCTAAAGCCGATAAGAATACGATTGTCAAAATCAGTTTCGGAAATACGAACAATCTGCGCCTCGAAATATTGCTGTCCAAGAATATTAGGAAGGCTTCTGTATCTAAAAGAAAAACGTTCTTTGTAGCAAAGTTCCTGTCTTAAATAATCAGCATTTAGCAAGTCGCAAAAACGCTTAGAATGCTCTTTGGTTATATAAGTTTCGCTATATTGTTTTATAGTGTCATTATAGTTAAGTGTAATATGTTTAGAGGGACTATCTATAAATTTGGCTGCATTTGCTATACGATCTATTTTAAGAGGCTCCGCAATATTTTTAGACAAATCAACATAATATATAGATGTATAGTCACGATATAAAACCTCAAGAAACTGTCTGTCTTTTTCAAATTCAGTTTGATTAGCAGTCATGGAAAGCTTATGCTGTTGAATAAGAGTGTCCTTTTTATTGTTTTCACGAATGCTTCCCATATGGTGACCGATAACAGGGATAATATCAATGAAATCACCACAATCTTTAATGTTAGGATTATCTATTCTTACAAATCCCATTAATCTTTTTCTGAAAATAATTGGAAATACAATAACAGCAGTAATGTTATTATTTCCAAAAAAAATTGTATTCTGTAGGCATAGAATCCTTAATAGATTCTATATCATCTAAAATAATGGATTCTCCCTGATACAGAATATTAAATATGCATGGAACTCCATCAGTTGGAAGAATTAAGTCGTGATTAGGACTTTCAGTATTATTAAATAATCTCCATTGATGTGTAAGCTCAAAAGCACTAGAGTCAACAAGTTCATAGATGCTGACATATAAGGCTTTGGTGTATAATCCAATCTCTTTAAGCATAGAATAGATGGCATTATTTCTGTTTGCATTTAAATGATTATTTTCAATTTTAGTTAAGGCATCAATAATATTACTTATTGAGCTTTTTTTATCTTCCATAATATTACTCATAAGCAAACTCCATTCTGTAATTTAAATATAAGCTAAACATTTACAAACTGATCTCTGTATGCTTTAGGACTCATGCCTGTATTTTTCTTAAATAATACGGAAAAATAAGCAGGGTCGTGAATTCCAACAGCTTCAGAAATCTCAAAAGTTTTTAAATTAGAAGTGGCAAGAAGTTCTTTAGCTTTGTTAATTCTAAGATTATTAATATAGCTAATGACAGAATTACCACATTCCTTCTTAAAAGTTCTACTAAAGTAGGATTCATTAATATGAATATGTTGGGCAATTTGTTCCAGAGACAAATCATCCTCTAAATGTTCTTTTATATAATTCAAAGACTCTTCAATAAAAGAGCTATATTTCTTAACTGATTGTGTTAACTGTATCTGCAAATCATTAATCATATCAGAAACTATGGATTTTAGTTGGAAAATATCAGAACTTTCAGTTAACATTTTCACATATTTCTCATCCATTGGCAGGTTATAAGTACTCATAACCAGTCTATAAGAAATCAAATAAATCTGAGTACAAATATTCTTAACAGAAGCCTCATCAGTAAAATTACTTTGCAAATTACTGAAAAGAGTAGAAACAACGTCTTTTGCAGCTTTAAAGTTCAATTGAAGAATAGCCGTTTCGTATTCGTGAAGACGCACGGAAATATCCACAGGAAAAATATTTCTATTAGCAATATAATCTCTTGAAAAAGCAATTATATGTGATGCTGAATAGAAATTAAGTGACAAAGCAGTGATGGCTTCTGAAGCAGCCTTTGAAAAATGCTTTGCAGTAGAGTGATGGGCACTTATGCCGATATCAAGCTGTTTTCCGTACTGTTCCTGAAATAAGTATTCTATCTCCTTGCAATCCTCAACAATAGGTCCTATGTAGGAATTTTGATCGCAAAAATATGCAGTAAGAACCATGTTGTTATATCTAAAACAATGGCTTTCAATCTGCTGGTCTTTAATAATGTCTTTAAGTTTGCTAAATTCATTGAAATCTTTAGGCAACTGGAAAGCAGCTACATAAAAATGACTAAAATCCAAATTAAAAGAGTCAATCTTTTTTTGCTTTTCTTCATCTATAACATTGGAATCAGTTAATTGTTGGAATAACTGATCTTTAAGAAAAGCAAGCTCACTTTCTTTAATTCGGGTATTAGACTTAGATGTTACAATTTTTTCGCAAACTTCTTTAACAGCAGCAATAACCTGATCTTTAGATGCCGGTTTTAACAAATACTGTGAAACATGATATTGTATTGCAGAACGTGCATACTCAAATTCAGAATATCCCGATAAAATAATTACGGCAATATCAGGACGATTCTCGTGAATGTATTTTGCAAGACCAATTCCGTCTAAAAGTGGCATTTTAACATCAGTCAAAACAATGTTAATGTCATTTTCGTTTATTTTTGTGATTGCATCCTCACCGTTGTTGGCAGTGGCAACAACCTTACAATCATAATCTTCCCATTTAATATATTCAGATAAGCCCTTTCTGATAGGAGCTTCATCATCAACAATTAATAAATTAAAAATCATAAAAAACATCCTTTCTTAAGTAACTCTTTGGTCAAATTCTTAAATTTGCAAAAAGAATTTATAATGGTATTTTAAAAGATATAGCTGTGCGAACTTCAGGAATGCTTTCTATGTGCAATACAGCATCTTCTCCATACATAAGGAAAAGTCGTCTGTTAAGGTTTTTAAGCCCAATGTGAGGACGTGAACCTACAGCCTCGGAAGTTGTTCCTTTGGAAGCAACGTTAATATCAAACTTTGGAATCTTTTCGAATCCAACTCCGTCGTCAATAATATTTATTAATAAAAATTTATTTTCGTTATCTTTCTTAATGCTAATAGTCAGATGTCCATTGGTATCCTTAGGTTCCAAGCCGTGAACATAAGCATTTTCTACAAGTGTTTGAACACAAAAACAAGGAATATTAATATCGTCCAAATCCTTATCAATATCAAAAGTTACACTAATCTTGTCCTCGAAACGCATCTGTTGTAAATAAATATAAAACTTAACAAATTTAAGCTCTTCAGCAATTGAAATATACTGTGAATTTCTGTAAGCAGTTGTAGCTTTGAAAATCTCACCGATAGCAATAGCCATCTGGGAAAGTTCACTGTTGTCAGACATTTCTGCTTTCCAGGCCAAAGTGTTCAAAACATTAAAAATAAAGTGTGGATTAAGCTGTGACTGTAAAGCTTTAATCTCAGCTGTTTTAAGAGAAATGTTCTGTTCTAACACGTTGTCGTGGTAGGCGTGAATCTGGTCAAGCATATCATTAATGGCAACCTGAAGAGCATAAAACTCCTCATATTCTTCAAGACCTGAAACCTTTTCAGAATAATTGCCATGAGAAATCTTATTAATATTATGTATCATAGTTCCAACAGGTTTTGTAATATATCGGCTTATGGCGAAAGATATTAAGAGTACTATGAAAATAATAATAAACATAACTATAATATAAGAATTTAAAACATTATTAACCTGTCTCTTAATCTGATTCTGAGGAGCCATAATAGTAGCAGATATATCTATTTTTTTAAGATTATTAGACAAGGTCAGATAATCTTTAGATTCAAATTTTACGTGATGCAGAGCTTTGTCATTGTAGTAATCCAGAGATTTCTTTAATGCTTCAATTCTATCCTTAGAGGTAACATCATAATTATAGTCAGAAATAGTTTCAAAACTGTTGTTATACATAAGAATGTGCCAGCCTTTTGAGATATTCTGTGTAAGCATATTAACCCAACTTTTTTGATTAAGTGTAACGATCATAGTTCCTAAAACATCGCCACTGTTTAAATTATAAATTGTACGAACAAAGTAAAGATCATCAGAACCGTCTAAAGCGTGTAAAGTAAGCGTAGGTGAAGGTTCCGTTAAATTTCTGTAAACAGCTGCATTTTCTTCTCTTTTTATCATATTATCGTTTTTGGACACATAAAATCGCTTATTATAATTAGTATAAACGTAAACAGACTCCAAATAACTCTTTTCCCAAAGATTATTGAGAATAAGAAGAGAAGTCATCTGTTTTTCGGCAGCAATATAATCAGAAGGCGTTCTAGATGAAGAAGCCATAAAACTATAAATATTATCGCTTGAAACCAAAAGTCTATATATAGAATCGATAGTGTCGATATTGTCAGATAAAACATTCATTGTAGTATTACTTTCCTGAAACATCTGCTCTCTATAATGAGTGGTCAACTCCTTATCAGTTTTATAGTAAAAAAGCAACGCGCTAATAACCAAAGCCACGGCAATGGTAAGTGTAATTAATATAGATGTTTGCGCAGTAATACTTCTTCTCTTATGTAAAAAATTTTTAAGCATTAGTATAATCCTCTCAAAATCCGCAGAATGACAGAAACTGTCTCTGTCTCTTCCTATTTATAAATAGAGTATAACATATTTGAGTAAAAAAAAGAAAAGTTATACTAAAATAATAGAAAAAAGTAAATTATTTCTAAAGTTTTGTAAAAATATTCTATTAAATGATAAAAACTAGTCAAGTATACTTGTATTAATTAACAATTATAAACAAAGGAAGGAGTATTTTTTATGAAAAATAAGAAATTATTAACAATGGTGCTTGCAGCAGCAATGGTTGTAGGAAGCATAACAGTGCCGGCACCAATGGCAACGGTTAAGGCAGATACAGTGACGACAAGTAGAACAAATATACTTAGGGAAGACGGAGTCGTAGTATCACAGCAGCACGGCTCAGCACGTTCACTGATAGATGGCGACATTACAACAGTTTGGGATACAAATGGATGGAATGGAAGCCAAGCAGGATTTCCAGGTTCGGGAAAACATAATTATTCTGTTTGGGCAGAATTTACATTAGCAGATTATTATAATGTATCAGACTTTAACGTTTGGTTTAAAGATGAAACTACTCAGAAGAATACAGCATGGCAGTACAAAATTGAAGCATCTATAGATAATAGCAATTGGGATTTGGTAGTAGATCAGACAGAAAATACAGTTACGGATAAGCATTTTGAAAACATTGTAGGAAAAGATTATAAAAATAAGATTTATAAGTATGTTAAAGTAACTATTGTTGGAGCTAAGACTGACATGAAGCCATGGCCGGCAATGACAGAATTTGCAGCATATGGTGAAAGAGCTACAGCGCTTACATCAGACCAGATAGCAAAAGGTACAGAATCTTCAGTTAGTATATATAATCCGGGAAACGTAGGAAGTAATGCAATTGACGGAGATGTGAATACATCATGGATTGCAAATGGCTGGAATGACAAAGAAGCTAGTTATGGAGACGTAACAAGTGAAGGAACAACAGCCAATTATGTTGTAGAATTAAAGAAAATGACAAAAGTAAATGCATTAGGAATCTTTTTCGCAGGAGATGCAAAAAGTTCAGCATGGAAGTATAAAGTAGAAGGTTCAGTAGATGGAACAGAATATACTACTATTTGGGATCAAAGTACTAATGAAGTTAATGCAGGCTCAAATGGTGAACAGTTCACAAATATTGAAGAGGGAACATACAAATATATAAGATTAAAATTTACAGAGCCGATTGAAAAGGCTTGGCCGGCTGTAGCTGAAATCTGTATATATGGAAATCAGTTAAGCAACTTATCATTAGGAAAAACTGCAAAAGGTTCAAGCGAGAATAGGCCTGCAACTAATGCCAATGATGGAAACAAAAGTTCACTTTGGGTAGCAGATGGAAACACTGAAAAACTTGGTTCTTGGTGGAAGGTAGATTTGGGAGGATTAAAATCAATTGATAGCTTCGAAATAGCATTTGAATATGCTGTTAACGAAAAAAGAGATGATGCTGATGCAAACAATAATCCGCTTTATGGTTTACCTCATAAATATGAAGTGAGAGGCGGAGGAGAAGCCGCTGAAAACTGGAGTGACGAACAATGGGACAAGGCAGACTTATTGTGGTCAGGCAGTCAGATGACAAAAGAAGCTACAGGAAAAATTTCTGACAAATTTAAAAATAAAAACTATAGATATATCAGAGTTAAGTTGACAGGAATTCCTCATCATAAAGCTAATGCTGATACAGATGACAATCATGCATGGGCAGAAATTGCAGAATTTACAGTATATGGTGAAGCCACAGCAGAACACAAAGTTGTACTTAATGGTACAACTGAAACAACTGTAGCAGATGGAGCAACATATGAATTGGGAGATGCGAAATATGGTTATTATAGTGATGGAAAAGTATATGCACCAAATAGCGAAATAACAGTTAATGATGATATCTACCTCACAGCAATTAGTGATGTATCATTAAAACTTGCAAATGCAGCAGCTATTAGAATAGATGCTGGACAGGAAAAACCAGGTGGAATTAGATTTAAAACAGAAGTTTCAGCTACAACAGCAAGCAGAGCTAATGAACAGAAAGTTAAAAATGTAATTTGCGAAAACGCAGGAACATTAATTACTGTAAATGATGTTTTAAAGGGTGCTACATTAGATTTGGCAAAGAAGGATGATTTAGGAAAGAATTTCTGCGCTGACGTAGTTAATACAGGATGGTACAGGGAAACAAACGATACATACTGTGCATCATTAATTAATATTGTACCAGCTAACTATACTAGATTCTTTAATGCTAGAGCGTACGCAAATATTCCATATGAAAATGCGGATGCTACTACAGTTTATTCTGAAGATGGTGCAGGCGAAGGATATACAGGAACAGTATCAAAATCAATACAGGGAATTGCATCAATAATACAGAAAAAAGGATATCCAAATATTGACGAAGGATTGCATGACTTGATTGATGAGTTTGCAAAAGAAAATCAGAATAATAATTAGGGAGGTTTACTATGAGAAAAGAATATAAAAGCCCAGAAATGGAATTAGTAGAAATGAATAATAATGATATCATTACAACAAGTGGTTTTGATAATAATAATTTAATGGATGAATATTTTGGCAATGATAAAGATGGATATAACTTCTCTGATTTCTATTAAAAACATTAATACATAAAATACTATATAACATTAAAAACCCCGGATTCTTTTATCAGAAGATAATTGAGTCTGGGATTTTTTTTTAGATAATCTTTTTGATGAAAGTTAAGAGCCGTCTATCTTAGTATTTCATAAAATATAAAGACTATAAAAGACCTTTGTTTATATCTACCAGATATTAATTTACAGTGGTAATGCCTAACTTGAATTATGAAGTCCCTTGGAATGTCCCCTAGAATGTCCCTTAGATATTTCTCTGATGTTCCTCAGAATATTCCACGGAAAGAATAACATTAGACTGTACATGAAAAAATGCAGAAAGCAAAAAATTAGAACACACAAAGAATGACAAAACCATATTGACTGTGAAATGAAATGATAGTAGAACGTATGTATAGATGGGATTGTATAAACGGGGGAATATTTTAAATAATAAATTTGTAGAAATAAATGGGAATGATAGGCAAGCATAATGCAAGCAGAATATGCGATATTAGAGGGGAAAATTTTAAGAAAGTTCATTTTCAACATATGTAAAAAAGTCAGCTATTGACTAAGGGGGAGAAACATAAGAGGAGGAAAATGAAAGAAACATATTTATCCGCTAATATAGAAACAGCCTATATTAAAGCGTGGTATGATGAAGCGGCGAAAAGACTTTTATGCGATAAGTATATATTGGCATGGATTATCATAAGTGTAATAGATGAGTACAAAGATTGCTCCGTACAATATGTTAGAGGATGCCTTATAGAAGGTGATGTAAGGACAATGTCAGAAACTGTAAATCCTAATGAAGTTATGCCGGCAATTAAAGGCTTAAACACAGAAATTCAGATTAATTCTGAAGGAAGAACGACATTTGATATTTACTTTAATGTCATAAGACCGAATCCTAAAGAAAACAGTCACATTTACTGTGATTTGGAGATTCAAAACGACTATTATCCGGGATACGACCATGTGACAAGAGGTGTATACAATTGTGCCAGAATTTTATCATCACAGTATAATACAGAATTTGCAGGTTCACATTATGAAAAATTAAAGAAAGCCTACTCCATATGGGTATGTACAGATCCGCCTGATAAACATAAGAACAGCATTAGTGTTGTATCATTGCAGAAGAACGATAAGGTATCAAGCGTTGATAGAGATAAAGAGAAATACGATTTAATAAATGTCATATCAATATGCTTAGGCGGACCGGAGTATGCCAATTACGATAATAAAATAATAAGATTATTGGACGTACTCTTAAGATCAAAGATGACACCGGAAGAGAAAAAGAAAATACTGGAAGAAGAATATGAAATACCGATGAGTGAAAATATAGAAACGGAGGTGAATAATATGTGTAGCTATATAGATACAGTGTATAATGAAGCGATGAGAATAGGAAATGAGCAGGGAGAAAAACGAGGAGAGGAAAGCATGGCAATGCTGGGAAGACAATTACTTGAAGAGAATCGAATAGACGAATTAATGAAGTCTTATGATAATGTGGAGTACAGAAATAAGCTGATGGACCAGTATGGTATAAAATGACTATGCTCAAAAGAAAAATTTAAAAATGTCAATCCTAATTTACTTAAAGGATCAACTGAGGAATAAAATGAAAAGTACTTTAGCAAATTACGGTTAAGGTGCTTTTTTATGCGTTAGTATAGCTGTACCATATGAGCAACTTTTGAATGATATGGTACAAATCCTTGTAATTTAAAACCTAAATTTATACAAATCTGTACCATACACGGTGATTCTTATTTATATGGTACAGATAAGTTTGAATTTGAGCAGGACAAACGTTGAATCTGTACCATATGCGACAATTTCTGCTTATATGGTACAGGTATGTTTAGATCCGAGCTGAACAAGTATTATATTTGTACCATATATGAAATTTTTGGTTCATATGGTACAAGCTTATACATTCCTACCCCACGGAATTAGATTCAAGGTTATATGAGGCAGAGTATAAGCTTCGTTCTATTCAAATTTTACAATATCTACCCCATAGAAGCAGGCTGGAAGCTGTATAGAGCAGATATGAGGCTTGAATCCATTCAAATCTAAACAAATCTACCCCACGAAATAAAACTATAAGAATCTATGATGCAACCGTGAGGCTTGAATACACTCAAACCACAACAAATCTACCCCACGAAATAAAACTATAAGAATCTATGATGCAACCAGGAAGTTTGTTTCCGCTCAAACCAAAACTCATCTACCCCACAGAATCAGACTGGAAGGCAATATGAGGTGTGCCAAGTTTGTTTTGCTTATTTTTATAACTTTTGTCTGCATTATGTACAAAAAAATACAAAAAATATGCAAAATATTACAAAAAAATACAAATTATAATGTCAAAATAATCAAAGGTTTTGTAAAAATATTCTATTCATTAAAAATCTGAAATCTATATAATGTTAAATATAAACAAAAGAGCAAACAACACACAAGAAACCAGGAGGTAGAATTTATGAGAAAGAAATTATTAAGCATTGCACTTTGTGCAACAATGGTAGCCGGTATTTTCACTGGCTGCGGAAGCTCTTCAGACACATCTAAGAAAGATGAAGGAAAGTCAGCAGACGGAAAGATAACATTAAACGTAATCAACTATCACGTTGGTACAGACTATGCAGCAGATTATTATGAATATTTATTTGATGCATTTAAGAAGACTGAAGAAGGAAAGAATGTAGAATTCAAATTCGAAGAAATTCCTACAACAGATGCTTACAACCAGAAGATTAAATTATTAATCTCAAGTGGTGATCTTCCAGACATCGTATTAAATGGTGGTAACAACATTACAGCATTAGCTGCTAAGTCAGGAAAGGTTACAGACATTACAGAATACCTTGATAAGGATCCTGAATGGAAAGCAATGTTCAGTGACCAGGATCTTGAATTCAACTCATATGAAGGAAAGGTTTACGGTATTCCGGTATCAAAAGAAATTTCATATATTTACTACAACAAAGACTTATTTAAGAAAGCAGGACTTGAAGCTCCTGACGTAGCTTACGAAACATGGGATGATTTCTACAAAGCATGTGATACATTAAAATCAAAGAACATCACTCCAGTAAGTATGGATACAGCAGACCTTGGTTGGTTATCTAACCTTTGGTATAGTGGTTTAATTGGTACAGCTGGTGAAGAAGGAAACAAATTCATGAACACAATGTACCCAACAGACTACACATCAGACTTAGTTGTAAACGCAACAGAACAGTTACAGAAGATGTTAAAGAACTACACAACATCAGATGCAGCAGGTGGAAAGTATGACACAATGGCAACACACTTCTTCAACAGCGAAGTAGCAATGCTTCCTAACGGACCTTGGATGATTCCTGATTTCAAGAGCACAGACAAAGCTCCTGAAGGTTTCTATGACAAAGTTGGCATTATGCTTCTTCCTGGTTCAGGTATGGAAAGTGTTCCAACACCTGGTGACATGGTAGGTACAAAGGATCCTGAAAAGGTTAAAGCAGCAGTTGCATTCCTTAAGTTTGAAACAACAGCAGAAAATCAGCTTAAAGCTTTAGAAATGGCAGGATTACAGCCAGTATCAAGCAATATCGAAGTTCCAGACAGCTTAAAAGAATCAGACCCATTAATGGCAGAAGTATTAGATATTCAGTCAAAGGCTAAATATACATATGGTCAGAACCAGGCATATTGGTATCAGAACGTAATTGATACATTCTCAACACAGTTGCCAGAACTTGCATATGGTAACATGACAGCAAAAGAATTTTGCCAGAAGTTAACTGATGCAGCTAAGAAAAACTAGAGCAAATTGATGATGGGTGCTGCACTAGAAAATAGTGCAGCGCTCTTTTTTTGAAAGGAAATAGGAAAAATATGAGCACAAGAGGAAAAAAAGGTTGGATATTAGCATTCTCATTACCTTGTTTAGTACTGTTTTGTTTAGTATATGCCATTCCATTTGTAATGGTTATCACTACTTCATTTTGTGATTACTCACTTACACAGTCACCGGTATTTGAAGGCTTAAAGAATTTCAAGACAATATTTGCAGATCCTGATTTTTCAGTATCTATAGTTAACACTTTGAAGTGGGTATTAATTCAGTCAACGCTTCATGTAGGATTTGGTTTCGTTATGGCACTTATCTTACGTAGAAAACCAAAGGGATGGAAATTTGCAAGAGTTGCATATGTTATTCCTAACATTGTCCCGACAGCAGCAACAGCAGTAATGTTTTCATTATTATTAAACCCATCTTTTGGTGTAATCAAGATTATTTACGAAAAGTTCGGACTTGACACAACTCAGGTATTAAACTTATTCGGTAACTCAAAATATGCATTTATGACAGTGACAGCAACTTGGGTATTTTACTCAGGATTTAATATGTTAATCTTCATGGGTGAAATGGGAGCGATAAGCCCTGACATCTACGAAGCAGCAATGGTAGACGGTGCTACACCTGCACAGGCAGACAGATATATTACAATTCCATTAATGAAGAATGCATTTGGCACTTGTGTAGTTTTAGCATCAGTAGCAATGGTATCACAGTTCGATATTATTTATATGACAACTAAGGGTGGTCCAGGTAATGCAACACTTAACTTACCAACATACTTGTACAAGATTATCACTCTTGAAAACAACTATGGTAAGGCTAACGCGGTAGGTGTTATCCAGATTGCATTAGGATTAGTATTAGTTATCTTAATTCAGAAATTATTTAACCAGAAACAGGAAATGAAGGAGGTATAAAAACATGGCTAAGAAGGAAAAATACATACCAATGCCTATGCAGCTTGGTTCAGTAAAAAAACAGCCGGTTGGTGTTCGCGTAGTTTGCGGAATTTTAAAATATCTCTTTCTTGCTTTGATTGTAGTTATTTCAATCGGACCTATTATTTGGGCTGGTTTAAGTTCGTTTAAAACATATGCAGAAATTAATACATCTGCAATTGCACTTCCAAAGTCATTTAATTTTAAGAACTATGTCGATGCATTCAAATATGCACCTATTCAGGAATATTTTTTAAACAGTATCATTATCGTATTAGTCAGCGTAGCTGTTACAGTTTGCTTCGTAGCAATGTGTGCATACGTTGTAGCAAGATATAACTTTAAATTGAAAACAATCTTAGTGCTTTTAATTTCAGCATCATTGATGCTTCCAGCACAGGCCATATCACAGCCATTGTTTGCAATTTTCAAAACATTAGGTTTATACGATACAAAATTTGGACTGATTATCGTGTATGCAGCAATGGGTATTCCAATGTCATTCTTCGTAATGGTAAGTTACTACAAGACTATTCCAGTAGCGCTTGAAGAATCAGCATATATTGATGGCGCAACATTTATTCAGTCATTTACAAAGGTTGTTTTACCATTGGCTAAGCCTGGTTTGGCAACAATCGCAATGTTACAGTTTATTAATACATGGAACGAATTCTACTTCGCATTAATGCTCACAAGTGGTGATACAGCTAGAACAGTTCCAATCGCACTTAACTATTACTTAGGAACATTTGCTAATAACTACTCTGCACTGTTTGCGGCGGTAATAATCACGGTTCTTCCAACAATTATTATCTTTATTATCTTACAGAAGCAAGTTATGGAAAGTATGACAGCAGGTGCTGTAAAGGGTTAAAGAAAGGAATAGAGAATGGAAAAAAATACATATCCGGTAGAAGAATGGAAAGTTACCGAAGAAAAGTTTGTTAAAGACTGGAATTATAGAAACGAGACAACATTTGCACTTTCAAACGGCTACATTGGTACTCGTGGTACATTTGACGAAGGATATCCTTTCACGGTAGATGAAGGTCTGGAAGGAAACTTCATTAATGGCTTTTATGAAAGTGAACATATAAGATATGGTGAGTGGAACTTTGGTTTCCCTGAAACAAGCCAGTCATTACTTAATTTACCTAATTTAAAAAAGACCACTATTGAAGTAAATGGTGAAATGTTCGATTTAAAAGCAGGAGAAATAGTTGAATACAGCAGAAGCCTTCTTATGAATGAAGGTATTGTTGTAAGAAACGTTGTTTGGAAATCACCTAAGGGCAAGGAAGTTAAAGCAACATTTAAGAGATTGGTTTCTCTTGCTGATAAGAACATTATGGCTATTCAGATTAAGGTTACACCTATTAATTTTGAAGGCACAGTTAAGTTTAGTTCTTACGTTGAAGCAGGCGTTGAAAACCACACAAGAAAGACTAATCCTTTAGTTGACTATGGCCCATTTGGTAAACATCTTGTGGTAGAAGAATTAAAATCTGATGAAGATTATATTTTATACCAGGGAGAAACAAAGAACAGTAAACTTTCAATGGCTTGTGGTAGTGTTGTTGTTACAGACGGTCATATGACTGAATGTGTTATTGGAGAAGAAGACGGACATACTTCATATGAAGTTTATGCTGAAGAAGGCAAAGAAGTAACATTTGAAAAGATGATTGCTTACACTTCAGAACTTGATATGCCTAAAGAAGAAATTCTTCCATTTATTAGAGCTAAACTTTCAGAAGCAAAAGTATTAGGTTATGACAAATACGAAGCACTTCAGAAAGAAAAGATGGATGAATTCTGGAGCAAAGCCGACATTAAGATTGAAGGCGATGAAGAATTACAGCAGGGTATCAGATTTAACTTATTCCATATTATGCAGTCTGCAGGTCGTGATGGCAGAACAGGTATGGGAGCTAAGGGACTTAGTGGTGAAGGATACGAAGGTCATTATTTCTGGGATACAGAAATGTATGTACTTCCTGTATTCGTTTACACAGATTCAGAATTAGCTAAGCAGTTATTAAATTATAGATATGACACTCTTGATGATGCAAGAGACAGAGCTAAAGTTTTAGGACATATGAAAGGTGCATTGTATCCATGGAGAACTATCAATGGTAAAGAAGCATCAACATATTTTCCACTTGGAACAGCTCAGTATCATATTAATGCAGATATTGCATATGCATTTAAGCTCTACCTTGATATTACAGGTGATGACCAGTACTTAATCGACAGAGCAGCAGAAGTATTAGTTGAAACTGCAAGAGTTTGGGCAGATGTAGGATGCTTCGCAGAATGCAAGGATAACAAATATTGTATTTGTTCAGTAACAGGACCTGATGAATACAACGCAATCGTTGATAATAACTTCTATACTAACTTAATGGCAAGAGAAAACATTCGTAGTGC
The DNA here is from genome assembly GCF_025150745.1 of Eubacterium ventriosum. Lineage (NCBI taxonomy): Bacteria > Bacillati > Bacillota > Clostridia > Eubacteriales > Eubacteriaceae > Eubacterium > Eubacterium ventriosum. The sequence goes on along the minus strand of NZ_CP102282.1, from coordinate 237,074 downwards.
TATGTGGGCATTAGACAGAATGAAGAGTCTTGACGAAGATGCATACAACAAGTTAGTTGAAAAGTTAGAACTTGAAGACGAAGAACTAGAATACTGGGAAAGAATTATTAACAATATGTATTTCCCATTTGATGAAAAATTACAGATTTATCCACAGGATGACGGATTTATGATGAGAAAGCCTTGGGATGAATCTAAGATTCCGGAAGAAAAGAGACATTTATTATACGAAAATTATCATCCATTGTTTGTCTACAGACAGAAGATGTCAAAACAGGCTGATGCAATTCTTGGAATGTTACTTCATAGTAACTTCTTTACAGAAGAAGAGCTTAAGAGAAACTATGATTTCTATCAGACAGTTACACTTCATCATTCATCATTATCTACTTGTATTTTTGGAATCCTTGCAAGCCAGATTGGATACGATGAAGAAGCTTACAAGTATTTCTCACAGTCAGCAAGAATGGATCTTGATGATATGCATGATAATTTCTATGCAGGAATCCATGCAGCTAACATGGCAGGAACATGGCAGGGTATTGTATTTGGTTTCGCAGGTGTTCGTTCTAACACAGGCGAACTTACAATTCATCCAAAACTTCCTGAACAGTGGAAGTCATACGAATTCTGTGTTGAATATCATGGTAGCGATATGAGAATCAAAATTGAACAGGGTAAGGTTACATATAAATTACTTAATCAGGTTCCTATTACATTTAAGAGTAATCATGAACCTATCACTTTAAATAAGGAAGGAGAAGAATATGTCCAAGAAATATAAGGCAATATTTTTCGACTGGGACGGAACAGCCGTAATGTCAAGACAGGCTCCTGTTGAGGAAGCTGTTGCAGCTATGAAGCCTTTACTTGCAAGTGGAGTAAAGCTTGTAATTGTAAGTGGTACAACATATGACAAAATTGCCAGTGGAAAAATTCATGAACATTTCACTCCAGAGGAAGCTTCAAACCTTTATTTAGGTTTAGGCAGAGGAGCATACAACTATAAGATGGTTAACGGTCAGCCGGAGATTTTCGCTGACTGTATACCTGACACAGAAGGATTATTAAAGATTCATGATGTATGCTACAAAATCCACAGAGAGTTACTTGAAAAATATAACTTCAAAACTGATGTTGTATTTTCAAGACCAAACTACTGCAAGATTGATTTACAGGTAGAAAATGAGCGTGGCGATCAGTTATTTATGCAGGAAGATGAAATGTCACAGTTAAAGGCTATGTTAGAAGAACATGGTTTAGAAAACGGAATAATGGATTTAGTTTCATTATCTGAAAAGGTTGGAGAAGAGTTTGGACTTAAGGTATCCGCAACATGTGATGCTAAGTATCTTGAAGTTGGTATTTCATGTAAGAGTGACAATGTAGACACAATCCTTGAATCATTTAAGGATGAAGGAATCGAAGCAGAAGATTGTTCTTTCTGGGGAGACGAGTTCGTAGGAATACAGGAAGGTCTTTACGGAAGTGACAGCTTTATGCTTACACCAAAGACAGAAGCAGGAGATTTCTTCGATGTTTCTTCATTAGAAGGTGTAAGACCTGAAAAGATTCAGATTTTAGGCGGTGGTGTAGACAGATTCATTCAGTTCTTAGTTGACCAGAGTAAATAAAAAATAAACATTCTAATAATAAAAAGGGAGTTTATCATTTCAATACATATTTAATATGCAAGGAGGAAAATAATGAAAATTATAATAGCTAATGATTATGAAGATATGAGCAGAAAGGCAGCTAATTATTTATCAGCACAGGTTATTATGAAACCTGACGCAGTACTTGGATTAGCTACAGGTGAAACACCAATTGGTACTTATAAGCAGTTGGTTGAGTGGTACAACAAGGGAGACATTGATTTTTCACAGACAAGTACTATTAATCTTGATGAATATAAGGGCTTAACAGGTGATCATAAGCAGAGTTATAGATATTTCATGGATACTAACCTCTTTGACTTAATCAATATTAAGAAGTCTAATACATGCCTTCCAAACGGTATGGCTAAAGACGAAGAAGCTGAATGTGCAAGATATGAAAACATTATTAAGGAGCTTGGAAATATTGATATGCAGCTTTTAGGTATTGGCTTAAACGGACACATCGGTTTCAATGAACCGGGTGAATCTTTTGAAAAAACTACCCACTGTGTACAGCTTACACAGAGCACAATTGATGCTAATCAGAGACTTTTCGATGAAGGTGAAGCAGTTCCTGAAAAGGCATTCACAATGGGGATTAAGTCAATCATGCAGTCTAAACATATTTTATTAATTGCAAATGGTGAGAAGAAAGCACAGATTATAAGAGATGCATTCTTCGGTCCGGTAACTCCAAAGGTTCCGGCTTCAATCTTACAGTTACACAATAACGTAACAGTTATTGTTGATAAGGAAGCAGGAAAGTTAATTAAAGATGTGCTTTAGTTTCTAATATATTAATAGGAACTACAAATAAAGTTGAAAGGGTAACCGACAAGAATCGGTTAAATAAAAAGGAGGTACTTTATGAAGCAGAAGAAGATGCTTGCCCTATTGTTGTCTTTGGCAATGATAGTTACTACAGTACTTGGCAACGGTACATTCGTATCAGCGTCAGCTACTAAGGCAACAACAGGCATTAGTTATTACGTGGATTCCGTAAACGGAAATGACGATAATGACGGTACTAGTGAAACAAAAGCCTGGAAGTCACTTGAAAAAGTTAATGCAACTACTTTCAAGCCGGGTGATAAGCTTAGATTTAAAAGAGGTTGCTCATGGAGCGGTCTTTTAAGTCCAAAGGGTTCAGGTGAAAAAGGAAACCCTATTACAATTGACGCATATGGTGACGTTAAAGACGGCAGACCTGTTATCAATGGTGATAGCTGGTGTGGAGACAAAGGTGATGATTTAGAGAATCGTGTATTTAACACAGCAGTATATTTCTATAATCAGGAATACTGGGAAATCACATCTATTGAAGTAACAAACCATACAAAAACTAAAGATGATCATATTAAGAAATATGGTATCTTGATTATGGGACAGGATGCAGGAACACTTCATGAAATTAATGTAAAGAATACATACGTTCATGACGTAATTTCTATTCCAATCGGTCAGCAGGCAGGTATCGGTCGTGGTGGTATTGTATATGCTATCCGTGGTAACAAGAAAGCTACTAATTGGGAAGACATTACTGTAGAAGGAAACTATGTAAAAAATGTAAACCATTACGGTATTAACTTTATTTCAACATGGGGAAGCTCAACATTCCCTGATGAAAGTGGAATTACTGAAGGTGGCGGTGGAACATATAGAAGTAAAAATCTTGTAATTCGTAGCAATTACTGCGAAAACGTAGGTAACGCAGCTATTTGTCCATCAGATTATGAAAATGCACTTATTGAATATAATGTTGCAAATGGATGTAACAGTGGTCCTAACGGAAACGTTCCTATTTGGTGGGAACATGGTCAGAAAACAATCTGCCAGTACAACGAAGTGTTTGGTTCAGGAGCTTCCGGTGATAAGGAAGATTCACAGGCATTTGACGCTGACGTTTATGCAGACTTAAATTATGTTCAGTACAACTATACACATGACAATCCATCAGGTTCATTCTTTGAATGTGCATTAGGAACATCATATCAGACATACTACAGATATAACATCAGTGTTAATGATGGATATGGTACAAACCGTTATGGCGGTGGTGCTGTATTAACATTATGTCAGGGCGGTAATGGAAGCTTGGATGCATATAACAACTTGATTTATATGGATGCAGACCATGATGGATCTATTACACGTAGCTGGGATGATACAACAGCAGTAACTTCTACTGATAGATTTAAAATTAGAAATAATGTCATTATAACAGAAGCTCAAAAGATAGATGACAACGGAGTAAATAAGGCACAGGCTTGGGATTCACGTTATATGGGTGTTGTAAATAACAATGCTTACGGTGGAGCAAACCTTAACAATAGAAGAGCTGACGATGAAAATGCCAGGGTAGCAGTTAAGAGCGACTATGTTAAGTTAGAAGAAGGAACAAGCGCAACAGTTGAAGACGTTAACGGCGAATTTAAGATTACTTATGGTACTGTTGACGGATACAAACTTAAAGATGGAGCAACAGTTATTGACCAGGGTATTTCAGTTATCGACAATGGCGGACAGGATTTCTACGGAAACGAAGTAAAATCATTTGTTAAGCCAAACATTGGTGCTGATAACAGCTACAACAGTGGTATTAAAGAAGACCTTGGTGAAGGAAAGATTTTATTAGATTTTGATGATTGCAATAACGGAGCATTAACAGGTGTATATTCTAACTGTGACTTCGGTAACCGTGGTTGGAACGTAACAGACGGTAAATTATGGGCTACTTCATATACTAATGAAGAACAGGCTAACAAAATAGCTATTCCTGACAAGTATGCTTTAACAAGTTTTGAAGCATATTGTGCTAAAGGAACAGCTACTGTAAAGGTTGAAGCAGGAGAAGAAAGCGAGACATTTACGGTAACAGGCAAGAAGCAGACATTTACAACTAACTTTAAGAAAAAGGTTCCTGCAACATACATCGTGATTAAGTCAGATAATGGTGTAGATCAGGTTAAGTTTGATAACATTGTTTTATCAAAGAAGAAAAGAATTTCAGATACAGAAACTAATATTTCACTTGATAAGACTGTAACTACATCATCTCAGAGTGATTGGGATCCTGGATGCGTAGGATCAAACATTGTGGATGGTGATGAAACAACAATGTGGATTTCAAATGGTTGGTCAAATCAGGGTGATACAGTTACAGAAGACAGAGCAAACTTTGTTGTAGATTTAGACGGAAGTTATAATATCGAAAAATTAGATGTTACTTTCGGTGGTGATAAAGCTAAATCAGCATGGAAATATAAAGTAGAAGCTTCAACAGACAAGACTAACTGGGATGTTATCTGGGATCAGACAGCAAATGAAGAAGTTGCATCTACACAGAAAGTAACTTTAGATGAATCTATAACAGAAAAGAAATACTCATATGTTAGATTTACATTTGGAGATACTATTGAAGATGCATGGCCTGCAGTAGCAGAGTTTAACGTATACAGACCAAAAGAACTTACTAACTTTGCACTTGATGGAGAAGCAACAGCTTCAACAGTAAGTAGAGATCCTGCAAATGCAATTGACGGAAACGACGGAACACTTTGGGTAGGCGACGGAGATTCAGAAAAAGAAGGTGCTTGGTGGATGGTTGACCTTGGTAAGGCTCAGCAGATTCAGGCATTTGACTTAGTATTTGAACATGAAGTACTTCCTACACTTGAAGATGCTCAGGCGGCAACAACACCGGCTTACGGTCAGGCATGGCAGTATAAGGTAGAAGGTTCAAATGATAAGAGTAGCTGGGATATGTTATGGGATAATACAGCTAACACTGATTTCTCAAAGGAACAGTATGGTAAGATTGCAGCAGAATATGCAAATAACAAATACCAATATGTTCGTGTAACATTAACACAGTTACCACTTCACAAAGAGTCAAGAGTAGCAGTTTGGCCTGCAATTGGTGAAGTAAAAGTTTTAGGTGAAGAAGTAATCAATCCTGAAGAAGAAAACAAGATTGTTCTTACTGAAAAAGGACAGAACATTGATATTGACTTGGCATACAGCCAGCCGGTAACAGTTTCATCATCTAAGGATGGAGAAAATGTTACAGATAGAGATGCAAACACAACATGGACACCTGATGCTGATGATGAAAATCCATCATTAACAATCGGTTTAGACAGAGAATACAATATTGAAAACTTCAGCGTTGATTTTGAAGGCGAAGCTGCACCATACAAAGTATTGGTTAACACATCTGAAGGATGGGTTGAAGCAGGTTCATGTGATTCAAAAGATTCAGGAAAAGTTGTATCAGCATCAAAAGACGAAATTACAGGAATTAAGTTCCAGTTCGAAAAGGGTATGACTGCAAAAGTTTCAGAAGTACACTTTGACGGTGTTGACGCAAAAGTTAAACATCATAAGAGAATCTTAGTAATGGCACCTCACGAAGATGATGAAATGTTAATGGCAGGTGGTGTTATGAACAGAGCTGTTGCAAATGGCGACGAAGTTTACGTTGTATATGCAACAAACGGAGATTACAGTGGTGTAGACCATGGTAAATTAAGAATCAGAGATACAGTAAATGCATTAAATACAATCGGTGTACCAACAGATCACTTGTACTTCTTAGGCTATGCAGATAACGGTGGTATGGGTGTTGGACAGTACACAACAGCATTTACAGACAGTTTTGTATATAATATTTTCATTGCAGATGATAATAAAGTTATATCTTCAAGAAATGGTGTAACAAAAACATATGGTGATGAAAGTGTAAGAAATGATTATCATTATCTTATGACAGGAGAACATGCTTCATACACACGTGCTAACTTCTTAGCAGACCTTGAAAGTGTAATGAAGAGTGTTAACCCAACAGATGTTTATATGACATCAAGATACGATATGCATTATGACCATGCATACTTTGGATTATTCGGTAATGAAGCTATTAAGAATATCCAGAAGGAAAACGATAAATTCCAGCCAACAGTTCACGAAGCTATTATCCATAGCCATATGACTGATGAAGTATATCCTAAAGATCAGGGTAACTACGGTTGGGGCAAAGAACTTAACACATATTTAGGAGCTTGGCAGCACCTTGATGGTCTTGAAGAAAAGACAATGCTTAACTGGAGCGAAAGAGAAAACGTATTAACTCCATACAGCATGCGTCAGGGACCATTTAAGTATAACTTAAAGGATCAGGCACTTCGTAAGTATTCAACAGAATACTACAATTGGATTGCTTCATTCTCAAAGGTTAATGAAGTATTCTACAAGCATGAAACAAACAGTATTGGTTCACTTGCTACAGTAACAGCATCAAGTGAAAACAGCAGTGACAGCAGATGGGATGACCAGAGTGCAGTTAAGGCAGTTGACGGTATTGCAGATGGTTATGCAACAGGACTTGCTAACAAGCATACAAGATTCCCATGGGCTGAATGGGTAACAAAGAATGAAGGAAAAGGTGCTTGGTTAAATCTTGCATACGATGAAGCACAGAAAGTTACAACAATTAAACTTTATGACAGACCTAATACAGATGACCACATCACAAAATCTCACTTAGAATTTGAGGATGGAACAACACTTGAAGTTGGAGAACTTCCAAATGATGGTGCAGTTAAGGAAATCAGTCTTGGCGAAGGCAAAGAAGTTAAGAACATTAAGTTCGTAGTTGACGAAGTTTCAGAATCAACAACAGCAGTTGGTCTTGCTGAAATCGAAGTAATCAAGGCAGAAGTTAAGAAGCCTGAAGAAACAACTACAACACCAGGTTCAGAAGAAACAACAACACCTGGCACAGGTGAAGAAACAACTACACCATCAACAGGCGAAGAAACAACAACACCAGCTACAGGTGAAACAACAACAAAACCAGCCGCAGGCGAAACAACTACAGCACCAACTACAGCACCAGCTAAGGCTAATGAAGGAACAACTACAGTAGCAGCTAACAAAGATACACCAAGTGGTGCTACAGGATTAAAGGTTCCAACAGTAGTTTCAAGCAAGAAGTTAAGCGCTAAGGCTACATACAAGTTACGTCTTAAGAATACTAAGGGTGCTAAGGTTTATACTTACACAAGCAACAAGAAAGTTGCAACAATTAGTAATAAGGGTGTAATTAAGACAAAGAAGAAAGGTAAAGCTAAATTAACAATCTGCATCCAGAAGGGCAGTGTTGTAAGCCAGTACTACTTCAATGTCAAAGTTAAGGGCAAAGCTAAGACAAGCTTCAAAGTAAGCAAGATTAGCAAAGCAGGAAAGAACCTTGCAGTTGCAGACGAAACAGTTCTTAAGAAAGGCAAATCTAAGAAGATTAAATTAGCAAACCTTGCAAGTGGTGCTACAGTTAAGTATGCAACATCTAACAAGAAGGTAGCTAAGGTTTCTAAGAAGGGTAAAGTTAAAGCTGTTAAGAAAGGCAAAGCTACAATTAAGATTACAGTTACAAGTGGTGGTAAGACATACACATTATATCATGTAGTCAAAGTAAAATAGCCTGATAATATTGAAAAGCATTGCTTTCTCATATTCTCATAGTCCCGGAAGATTGGGTAACCAATCTTACCGGGACTTTTTACGCGTAACTTTAAGCGGTGCATGACTGAAATAAAATTGCGTTATGAGCTTGCTCAATAAAAGCATTTTTAATTCAGGAATATATCGCGCTAGCGCGATATGAGTATGGAACGAAGCGGAATACGAATACTGCTTATGATGTAACTATTTATCTAATACTATTCAAAAAAGTTAATAAAAAGCTGGTTAGAAAGTTAGATTTAAAGTTTAATACTTTCCAGTTGACTTTTTATATAAGGTAAACATCACATAAACTGAATCCGAAACACATAAATAAAATGTTGACAGAAGCGCATTTATTATTTAAAATATATTTAGATATTAAATAAACAAGGGAGGATAAGATAATGGGAAAACAATATGAAGAATTAGGAATAACAGATGCATTTATGTTTGCCAAAGTAATGTCTAATAAAGAGATATGCAAGCCGGTGTTAGAGCAGATATTAAACATTAAGATAAGGGACATTGAATATCTTGATTATGAAGAAACCATTCAGATTGCACCGGGTTCAAAGTCAATAAGACTGGACATCTATGTTGAAGATGACAAAAATACTGTTTTTAATCTTGAAATGCAAACGACAAATTATGAGGAGCTACCGAAGAGGTCACGATATTATCAGGACATAATTGACTTGAAATTAATTGAAAAAGGTCAATCTTATGATATACTAAAAACAAGCTATGTAATATTTATTTGTACCTTTGATTTTTTTGAAAAGAATAGAAGTATTTATGAATTTGAGAATATATGTATTGATGATTCGGATATAAAATTAAATGATGGAACTCATAAGATTTTCTTAAATACCAAAGGTAACAGAGATGGCATAAGCGAAGAACTACAGATGTTGTTAGATTATTTTGATGGCAGAGAACCTGAAAGTCAACTAGCAAAGGACATAGACAGGAAAGTGTTTGAAGCCAGAAACAATAAACAGTGGAGGCGAGAGTATATGTCATATCAGATGGAATTAGATAGGCAGTATAGAAATGGTAGAGAAGAAGGAATAAAAGAAGGAATGGAGAAAGGTTCAGAATTAGCAACAGAAAATATTAATAAGTTACTTAAAATTTTGATAGTAGAAAAGAAATACGATGAGATTGAAAAAATATCAGAGAATAAAGAGTACCAAAAAGAACTAATGAAGAAATATAATATTATTGAAGATTAATAGTGAAAAGAAATCAGTTGTCCACCAGCAATTGGTTTCTTTCATTATATGGGAGAATAAGTATATGAAGAAGATTTTGATTGTGGAAGATGATAATACAATAAGCAATGAATTGAAGGAATTGTTAATAAACTCAGGATACAAAGCAGAGGTGCTTGAAGATTTTCAAAATTCTAAAGAGAAGATTTTGGAAAGTCAGGCAGATTTGATTCTTTTGGATATTAATATTCCCGGAATTAATGGGGAGATTCTTTTAAAAGAGATAAGGAAGGTATCGGATGTACCAATTATTATGGTTACAAGTAGAACCAGTGAAGTGGACGAGGTGCTTACAATGTCCTATGGGGCAGACGATTTTATAACCAAGCCTTATAGTCCTACGGTTTTACTTCTTAGAATCCAGAATATTTTTAAAAGAATGGAGCCTAAGTCGGACAGAATCAGATATAAGGATTTGGAAATAAATATAGGCAAGGGTTCTATAAGTAACGGCAGCAAAGAGATTAATTTGACAAAGAATGAAATGATTATTTTTTCTTACCTACTTAATAACCGTGAAAAAATAGTAACCAGAGATGAGTTGATGACGGACTTGTGGAATAATGAAGAGTATATTAACGACAATGCATTGACGGTAAATATTAGCAGATTAAGAAATAAGTTGTCAGAAGTGGGATACGATAAAGCCATAGAAACAAGAAAGGGGCAAGGATATATTTTAGTATGAAATTAGACAAATACTTGTGGGACAAAAAAATAAATATATCCATTTTGGCAGTAGGATATTTCATTATAGTGGCAATGCTTGTTGCGTTTAAGGCTCAAAACAGTCTGATAATTGGAATAACAATTGTGTATATTGCAGTAGTTGTGGCAAGTTTTCTTATTGATTTTTTCAGAAAAAAGAATTTTTATGATGAATTTACAGCTAACACCGAAAAACTGGACAAGAAATATCTAGTTTTGGAAATGCTTAAAGAGCCTGAATTTTATGAGGGAAAGATTTTGTATGACAATCTTTATGAGATAGACAAGTCAATGGCTGAAAATGTAAACAAATATAATCATAGCATTGAGGATTTTAAGGAATACATAGAGATGTGGATTCATGAGGTAAAGATTCCAATTGCCAGCCTTGTGCTGATGTGCCATAACCATAAAGGTGAGATTGACGAAAAATATATTAAGCAAATAAGAAGGTTGGATAATTATACAGACCAGGTTTTGTATTATATTAGAAGTAACTATTCCGAGAACGATTATCTAATAAAAGAAGTGGGACTTAATAAGGCTGTGGGGGAAGTTTTGATTAAGAACAGAGATGATTTGCTTGAAAACAAAATTAATATTCAGGTGGATTTGAATAATTATTCAGTGTTTACCGATTCTAAATGGTTTCAGTTTATATTAAATCAGATTATTAATAATAGTATAAAATATAAAAAAGCAGGAGTTGAATCGATTATAAAAATAACCGCAAGTCAGACGAAAGATGAGACTACTATTGAAATTTTTGATAACGGAATCGGAATACCAAGGAAGGATTTAAAGAAGGTTTTCAATAAGTCCTTCACAGGCGAAAACGGAAGAATCGGGGCCAAGTCAACGGAAATGGGTTTGTATATTGCCGATAGATTGTGTAAGAAATTAGGACACAGAATAGAAATTGAGTCAGAACAAAATGTGGATGGAACGTCTGACAGTTATACAAAAGTAAAAATTGTTTTTGGCAGAAATGATTATCTAACATTACAAAATTGTAATGTTAAGTAATGTTAGAATGACGACCGAGGAATCAAAACAGAGTAACATAGTATTTGCAAAGAGAAATTAAAGGAGTTAATACTATGGAAAACATTTTAAAAATTGAAAGTATTGAAAAGTATTATGGAAACAAGTCTAGTCTGACTAAAGCCATAAATAATATCTCATTTCAGGTTGAAAAAGGTGAGTTTGTAGCAATTATGGGAGCTTCCGGTTAGGGGAAGACTACATTACTTAATTGCATTTCTACAATTGACAAAGTTACATCAGGTAACATTTATGTTGCAGGAAGAAACATAACTAATTTAAATGGTAAAGAACTTAACAAATTTAGAAGAGAAGAATTGGGATTTATTTTTCAGGATTTTAACTTGCTTGATACACTTACAGCTTATGAAAATATAGCGTTGGCGTTATCTATTCAGGGCGTTAAGCCAGACGAGATAGATGCAAGAATCAGAGAAGTGGCAAGAGAGTTAGATATTGAAAGTGTGCTTAAAAAATATCCTTACGAAATGTCAGGAGGACAGAAGCAACGTGTGGCAAGTGCAAGAGCCATTATTACTGAGCCTAAATTGATTTTGGCAGATGAGCCAACAGGGGCACTTGACTCAAAATCATCAAAAATGTTGTTAGAAAAAATCAGCTATTTAAATATTAAGAATATGGCAACAATTCTGATGGTTACACATGATGCCTTTACGGCAAGTTACGCATCAAGAGTAATATTTATCAAGGATGGCAGAATCTTTAATGAACTTCTCAGAGAAGGAAGAAACAGAAAAGAGTTTTTTGATGATATTATGGACGTGGTAACAATGTTAGGTGGAGAGTTAAACGATGCTTTTTAAATTATCATTAAAAAATATTGTAAAGAGTATTAAGGATTACGCCATCTATTTCTTTACTCTTGTGTTAGGTGTTGCAATTTTTTATGTGTTTAATGCCATTGAGTCACAGACTGTAATGATGAAGGTTTCTGATAATACAGCTGAAATTATAAGATTGATGACAAATGTATTGTCGGGTGTAAGCGTTTTTGTATCATTTGTTTTAGGATTTTTAATTATTTATGCTTCGAGATTTTTAATAAAAAGAAGAAACAGGGAGTTTGGAATATACTTAACGCTTGGAATGGGAAAAAGGAAAATATCTTTTATTCTTTTTATTGAAACTTTGGCTATAGGTATGATTTCTTTAGCTACAGGACTTACAGTAGGTGCAGGATTATCACAACTTATGAGTATTTTTGTGGCAAATATGTTTGAAGCAGACATGACAAAGTTTAAGTTTGTATTTTCTCTAAGTGCATGTATTAAAACATTAGTTTATTTTGGAATTATATACATTCTCGTAATGTTGTTTAATACTATTATAATTGGAAGATGTAAATTAATAGATCTTATTAATGGAAATCGAAAATCAGAAAAGGTCACAATGAAGAATCCTATTGTGTGCATCTTTGTTTTCATAATTTCTATGGCTTTTATAGGCTACGGTTATTACGGTGTAATGGGTGGATATAGTAATTTAGATGACCAAATGTTATTTAAAGTAATTTTTGCAGGAAGTGTGGGAACATTGTTTTTGTTCTGGTCATTATCAGGTTTGATTTTGAAAATAGTAATGTCTGTTAAAAAGGTATACTACAAAGATTTAAACAGTTTTGTATTAAGACAGATTAGCAGCAAAATTAACACAACTGTAGTTCAGATTACAATTATATGCTTAATGTTATTTGTTACTATTTGTATTTTTTCAAGTGCATTATCTATAAAAACTTCCATGGATAACAATATTAAGGAACTGGTACCTGTTGACATTCAGTTGTCAAAGAATGTTAACAGCGACTTTAGTGATAATAAGAAAATAGCTAAAGATAACAAGATTTCCATTGAGAATACTTTGACAAATAATGGTTTTGATTGCAAAACTAATTTTAAAGACATTGTGAAATTCAATACTTACGAAGCAGATAAGTTTACAATTAAGGATACACTTGGGGACAGTTATAAGCAGGTGGCAGAACAGTATAAGTTTTTGGCTGTTGACAATAATGAAGTCATAATGAAATTAAGCGATTACAATAAGATTGCAAAGCAGTATGGTCATACAACTTACGAACTTAAAGATGATCAGTATATGATAATTGCCAATTTTGTAAATATGATGGAGATTAGAAATATTGCTCTAAGGAACGGGGAAAAGATAACGATAAATGGAAAGGATTATAGTCCTAAGTTTAATCAATGCAAAACCGGATTCGTTGAAATATCAGGAAGCGTGTCTGAAACAGGAGTCTTCATATTGCCTGATAAGGCAGTGGAAAATTTAGAGTTACATCAAATATGGCTAAATGCCAATTATAATGCATCCACAAAAGAACAGCGACAGAAGGTTGAGAATGAAATAAACAAATTAATTGAAAAAACATGGCTTAAAACATCAATAATGACAGTAAATACAAAAAATGATATTGAACAGTCATGCATAGGATTAAGTGCCATGGTTACTTTTATTGGACTTTATCTTGGAATAATATTCCTGATTTCAAGTGCGGCAATACTTGCTTTAAAAGAATTGTCTGAGTCAACAGACAACAGGGAAAGATATGTAATGCTTAGAAAACTTGGTGCCGATGAGAAAATGCTAAACAAAGCATTGTTTAAACAGATAGGGCTGTTCTTCGGATTTCCGCTTTTCATAGCAATCATACATTCAATCGTAGGAATAAAATTCTGCAATACAATACTTCTATCAATTGGCCGAACAGGACTGTTACCATCAATAATAATGACAGGTGCATTTCTTGTGGTAATATATGGAGGATACTTTGTGATAACGTATTGGTGTAGCAAGAATATAATAAAGTAGAAATAATATTACAAGATTAATATAAGATAATATAGTATTAGAATATTGTAGCTGAAAAGCTGGTTATCAGTATAATAAAGATATAGAACAATTGAATAAAGAAAGATTAAGAAAGCAGTTACATTTGCGGTGGGACGCAGATGTGGCTGCTTTTTCTACAATCAAGCTAAGCGGCAATTCCTTCCAGCCGGAACTATATGAAATCTTCAATAATCCCAAAAACCTCATTGACAAATTGTATATACTGTATATAATGAAATATATACAGTATATACAATGCATTGATTAGAACTGGAGGTAACAATTTGAAAATTATTATATCGAATCAATCTGAACTTCCTATATATGCGCAGATAAGGGAGCAGATTAAGGAACAGATTCTTAACGGACAGATTAAAGAAGGAGAGATTCTTCCATCTATTAGAAGTTTAGCTAAGGATGTTGGGGTAAGTGTTATTACAACAACAAGAGCTTATAATGATTTGGAGAAGGAAGGTTTTATAGCAACTATGCAGGGAAAGGGCAGTGTTGTCTTATCCAGCAATAATAAGATTTTGAAGGAACAATTTATTATGAGAATAGAAGAAGGAATAGAAACTGCCGTGGAATCGGCAAAGCAGATTGGTATGACAAAAGACGAGATAATTGCCATTGTTGATTCAGTATGGCAGCAGGATTAAAAAGGTACAATAGGCACTAATATTAATATCCGTGAAAGGAGTAGAAAATGAATATTTTGGAAGTAAGAAATTTAAATAAAACATATAAAGATTTTCAATTGAAAGATGTAAATCTGACAATTCCAAAGGGATATATAATGGGATTTGTAGGACAAAACGGGGCAGGAAAAACAAGTACCATTAATCTGATTAATCATATATGTAAGTGTGATTCGGGTTCAATAAAGATAGATGGAATATCATATGCGGATGATCCTGTAAGATACAAAGAAAGCATAGCTTACGTTGGTGATGAATGTTATTTTACAAAAGGTCTTAAGGTAAAAAATGTAAAACGGACATTAAAGGAATTTTATCCTACATTTGATAGCGAAAAGTTTGACAGCTTAATTGAAAAATATAATCTTCCAATAAACAAAAACATTATTAACTTTTCAAGAGGAATGAAAGTGAAATTAATGTTTGCTACAGTATTTTCAAGAGATGCCAAATTATTGATTTTGGATGAAGCGACTAATGGACTTGATCCTGTTGTGAGGGAAGAATTAATGGGGGAACTTCAGAAATATATTGAAAATGGTGAAAGAAGCATTTTGTTTTCAACACATGTGTTAAGTGATTTGGAAGAAATTGCAGATTATATTACTTTTATAGATAACGGTAGAATTATTCTTCAGAAGCCTAAAGATGAAATGCTTGAGGAATATATGATTATAAAAGGTGATTATGGTAATTTAACAGAACAACAGAAAAAATATTTAATTGGAGTAGAAAATAAAAATTACGGATTTGAGGCATTAATTGAAAGCAATAATGCACAGAATTTTGACGGTCAGTTTGTTTTTGAAAAGCCAAATGTGTCACAGATTATGTTACATACAATTAAAGAAGGGAGAATGTAATAATGGCAAAGATATTATTTATGAAATATGATTTTAGAAAAATGAAATTATTATACTTGGCATCCATAGTTCTGTTTGCACCATTAGGATATGTTATGGCATATTCAACTGAGAACATTCTTTCTGCTTATTCATATATGCTCCTTATTTCTACAATAGTACCAACGTCACTATTTACATATGAACAAAGAGCAGATTGTGGTTTTGATTTAATGCTACCTGCAAAGGAAGGTGATAGAATTGCAGGAAGATATCTTATAAGTGCAGTAACGATTATATATGAATTTTTATTGGGAACAGTAATTGCATTTATTTTGACAAAAACAACACAGGCAGTTTGGTTTGACATATCAGTTATATTTAAATTTTTTGTAGGTGGAATTTTAATATGTATGTCTATAGAATTGTGCATATTATACATTATAGGAAGAGGGATAAACCCACAAGTTAGAAGCGTAATGATTATGCTTCCTAATATGATAATATGGGGGATTGCTTATGCAGCAATAAATATTTTTAGCGATAAACTATCAAGTGCAAAGGGAATATTTAGCAATTTTGAAATGCTTGGAAATATAGTGTTAATTGTTAGCCTGATCTTTTATATTGCTTCTATGTATGTATCGACATATATAGTAAAGAAAAAGGATTTTCGATAAAATTTACAGTCCAAATTTGTAATATAAATAATTAATTTCAAAGTTAGTTCATTTCATAGAAAAAACATATTTTTTTACAAGAATATTTAACAAAAATATTGAATTTGCAGTATAATATGTTTATAGTTATTTAGGGTATAACTATATTGATAAGGACTAAAATTTAAATCAGTAGTAACTGATTACTTAGGAGGTAATATTATATGAGCAAATACGAAGGAACACAGACAGAAAAGAATTTAGAGGCAGCTTTTGCAGGAGAATCACAGGCAAGAAATAAATATACTTATTTTGCTTCAAAGGCTAAGAAGGAAGGCTTTGAGCAGATTGCATCATTATTTTTAAAAACTGCTGACAATGAAAAAGAACATGCTAAGATGTGGTTTAAGGAATTAAACGGAATCGGCGATACAGCACAGAATCTTGAAGCTGCAGCAGAAGGCGAAAACTATGAATGGACAGATATGTATGAAGGTTTTGCAAAAACTGCAGAAGAGGAAGGTTTCCCTGAATTAGCAGAGAAGTTCCGTATGGTTGGTGAAATCGAAAAACATCATGAAGAAAGATATAGAGCACTTCTTAAGAATGTTGAAACAGCTAAGGTTTTTGAAAAGAGCGAAGTTAAAGTTTGGGAATGTCGTAACTGCGGACATATTATTGTTGGTACAAAGGCACCTGAAGTATGTCCTGTATGTAATCATCCACAGAGCTATTTTGAAGTACATGCTGAAAATTACTAGAATAAGATAATAAAGTTTGTTATGATAAAGGAGCAGCTTAATAGTTGCTCTTTTTTCTTATGCATTGAAAATTATAAGAATTAAAAATAGTATGAATATAAATAGAAAATAAAAAATTAAATAGAAAAGGTTTAGAAAGTTGACAATAAAATGAAAAATAGATTTTTTAAGTACGTATCTCAGAATATTTTGGCAATGATAGGATTGTCATTATACATTTTGGCAGACACTTATTTTATTTCTAAAGCAGTAGGTGCCAACGGCATAACTGCGCTAAATATGGCATTGCCTGTGTATGGGGTTATATTTGCATTGGGACAGATGGTAGGTGTAGGTTCAGCAATTAGATATTCAATAGTAAAAGAACAGTACAGGAATTCTAATAAGGATGGTAGTAATGAATGCGACAAATATTTCTCAGGCGCTTTGTTTTGGGGGCTTGTTATAGGTGTGATTTTTGCCGTTTTGGGCCTGGTTTTCCCAGACAAAATCGTAGAAATAATGGGTGGAGACGAAACAATTGTAGCAATTGGAGTTCCATATTTTAGAATATTTATGTCATTTTCGCCATTTTTTATTTTTAATTACACATGTAATGCTTTTGTCAGAAATGATGGTAATCCGTCGGTAAGTATGGCAGCTACATTAATAAGTAGTCTTTTTAATATTGTTTTTGACTATATTTTGATGTTTCCACTTGGAATGGGAATGCCGGGTGCTGCCCTTGCAACAGCACTTTCTCCTGTAGTTGGAGTTATGATTTGTATGATACATTTCCTATCTAAGAAAAATACAGTAAAGTTCAAATGGTTTAAAACATCCCTGACACGACTTTTCCATTGCTGCCAGGTTGGAATGTCAGCTTTCGTTGGGGAAATGTCAGGAGCTGTTATAGTTATGGTTTTTAATTTTATAATATTAAGACTAACTGGAAATATTGGTGTAGCAGCATACGGGGTTGTGGCAAATACAGCACTGGTGGCAGTTGCAGTTTTTAACGGTGTAGCACTTGGTTCACAACCGTTAATCAGCGAAAGTTATGGCAAGCATAACATAAAGGATATTAAGTTAATTGAAAAATTAGGCGTGGCAACGGCGTTGGGACTTGCAGTAATTATTGTGATGATGATATGGGGCTTTACAGATACAATAGTTGGTGTGTTTAACAGTCAGGGCAGTGATAGGCTTTTAAGCCTTGCAAGAGTAGGACTTAGAATATATTTTATTGGTTTTCTTTTTGCGGGAATTAACATATTTTGCTCAAGTGCATTAAGCGCCATAGCTTCAGTTAAATGGGCATTCGTTCTTTCCATACTTAAAGGTTTTGTGGTAGTAAATGTATGCGCCGCAATTCTTGCACCAATCTTTGGAATGAATGGTGTTTGGGTAGCATTTCCTTTATCGGAATTTATTTTGTTAATTATTTCAGGGTTTGCGATGAAAAAATCCATTGGTGCCTTGGAAAGTGAAAGATAAGATTTGCCATAAATGGCAGAAAGGTGGTACAAATGAAAAAATATAATTGGGCAACACTTGGATGTGGAGTTATAGCCAACGAATTGGCTGCGGCAATGGAGAAAAAAGGCGAAAAGCTTTATTCGGTAGCTAACCGTACACATGAGAAGGCTGTGCAGTTTGCAGAAAAATACGGGATCGAAAAAGTTTATGATAATATTGATCAGGTTTTTGAAGACGAAAATGTAGACATTATATATATTTCAACGCCGCACAACACTCATATAGAATTTTTAAGAAAAGCATTAAAGGCAGGAAAACACGTTCTCTGCGAAAAGTCAATTACTCTTAACAGCGAAGAGCTTGAAGAGGCTGTTAATCTTGCAAAAGAGAATAATGTAGTTCTTGCAGAGGCAATGACAATATATCATATGCCTATATATAAGAAGTTAAACGAAATTATCAGTTCAGGAAAACTGGGGGATTTAGGTCTTATCCAGATGAATTTTGGTAGTTACAAGGAATATGATATGACTAACAGATTTTTTAACAGAAATCTTGCAGGTGGGGCAATGCTTGATATTGGCGTATATGCGTTGTCTTTTGTAAGATGGTTTATGACATCAGTGCCTGATCAGGTGGTTTCACAGGTAAAAATGGCTCCTACGGGAGTGGATGAACAGGCAGGAATTTTACTTAAAAATAAAGAAGAGGAAATGGCAACGGTTATGCTTTCGCTTCACTGCAAGCAACCTAAACGCGGAACAATCGCTTTTGACAAGGGATATATTGAAATCTTTGAATATCCAAGAGGGCAGGAAGCAGTAATTACTTATACTGAGGACGGTCACAAGGAAACAATTACCGGTGGAAATACTAAAGATGCACTTTATTATGAAGTGAAAGATATGGAAAAAACAATTGATAGAATAGGAGATTTCACATATCTTGAATATACTAAGGATGTTATGCAGATTATGACTGACATAAGAAAACAGTGGGGCATGACATATCCTGAGGAAGAAAAATAAGTTAAAAAAATATATACATTTTTTCAAAATGTGCTATACTTTAGTTAGACAAGACTAACCAAAAAGTATAGCATTTTTTTGAAATGAGGTGATTATAATGTTAAACTTAACAGCAACATCTTTGTTTGACGGAACATTAGCCACATTCCTTGTTGTATTTACTTTGCTATTAATTTTAATAACAAAAAATAATATTAGGAAAAGACTTATGTAAAATTTTAACAAAAGTAACAAAAGACTCACTAAACTTGTTGACAACTAATGCACGTTAGAGTATACTAACTATCGAAAATGAAATTGATTATCAATAATCAGTATGATTACGAAAGAAGGTATAAAATGATGCCATTAACAGTAGCCGGTGTAGGCGTAGCTAGTACAATTAAAAAGATTGGTGGAAAAGAAGAAACAAGAAAGTTCTTAGAAAATCTGGGGTTTGTAGTCGGTGGGACTGTTACGGTCGTATCAGAAATCGGTGGAAATATGATTGTTAATGTGAAAGATTCAAGAGTTGCCATTGGAAAAGATATGGCTAATAAGATTATGGTCTAAGATACGGTTTTTGTATTGATTATAGTTAAAATCCGGTTTTATATTAATTAAGCTTTTAATATGATTTAAAAAAGATATGTATGTCATATATCTTTTTAAATATAAATACAATAATGAAATAAGGAGCACATTATGAAAACATTAAAGGAAGTAAAATGTGGCCAAACAGTAAAGGTTACAAAACTTACAGGCTCTGGTCCCGTTAAAAGAAGAATTATGGATATGGGTATTACTAAAGGTGTCGACATTTATGTAAGAAAAGTTGCACCACTTGGAGATCCTGTGGAAGTAACAGTTAGAGGATATGAGTTATCTTTAAGAAAAGCTGATGCTGAGATGATTGAAGTTGAATAACTTTTTTTATAAGACTTTAAGCAACAGCTTATTATTTTTAACCTAGGGTTAGCTAATTCTAACAAAAGTCAGCAGCGACAGATAATAGTTAACTACGTATGCCTATAATTAGGTGGAACATATTAACAATTTTAAAATTTAAGAAAGAGGGAAAAAAGAAAATGTCAATTAAGATTGCTTTAGCAGGAAATCCGAACAGTGGTAAGACAACACTTTTTAACGGATTGACAGGTTCTAACCAGTTCGTAGGTAACTGGCCTGGAGTAACAGTTGAGAAAAAAGAAGGTAAGCTCAAAGGACATAAAGATGTAACAATCACTGACTTACCTGGTATTTATTCACTTTCACCATATACATTGGAGGAAGTTGTAGCAAGAAATTATCTTATTAATGAGAAGCCTGATGTAATTTTAAACATCGTTGATGGTACAAATATTGAAAGAAACCTTTATTTGTCAACACAGCTTATAGAATTAGGTATTCCTGTAGTTATGGCTGTTAACATGATTGATATCATAGAAAAATCAGGTGACAAGATAAGCATCAAGGACTTAAAAGAAAGTTTAGGCTGTGAAGTTGTTGAAATCTCAGCTCTTAAGGGCAAGGGAATTAAGGAAGCAGCTAACAAGGCAGTTGAACTTGCTAAGAAACCTAACCATGAAATGGTACATAAGTTTGATAAAAAAGTAGAAGATGCTATTGAAAAAGTAGAAGAAAAGATTGCTTTCGATATTCCAAGAGAACAGCAGAGATTCTTTGCTATCAAACTTCTTGAAAGAGATGACAAGATTAAAGAACAGATGAAAACTGTTCCGGACGTTGAAAATGAAATTAAGCAGTTAGAAGATGCTTTTGATGATGACACAGAAAGTATCATTACAAATGAAAGATATACATACATTTCTTCAGTAATTGGAAAATGTGTATCAAAAGGAAATAAGGGTGAACTTACAACATCAGATAAGATTGATAAGATCGTAACTAACAGATGGTTAGCTCTTCCAATTTTTGCAGTTGTAATGTTTATTGTATATTACGTATCAGTAACAACAGTTGGTACATGGGCTACTGACTGGGCTAACGAGGGTGTTTTTGGTGACGGATGGCATTTGTTTGGCATAGGAACAAGTTCTTATGAAGATGCATCAGGCGATTATGAAAAGCAGACAGCAGCAGTTGATGCTTTCATTGAAGCAGCTAAGGACAAAGGAATCAGCACAGATAATATCGAAGAAGTTCTTGGGGACGAAGAAGCAAGTGAAGCTGATAAGACAGCAGCAGTTGACGCATTTGTTGCTGAAGCCGGAGTATCAGACATTACTGCAAAAGCAGAACTTGAAGATGAAGATGGAAAAGTAACAGACAAGTTTGACGTAACAGTTAATGATTTTAAGACAGCAACAGAAGCTGAAGAACCTGATCCTGCAGATTATGGAGTTTGGGTACCAGGTGTTCCTGTTTTAATCGGAAACTTACTTGACTCATTAAATTGTGCAGATTGGTTATCAGGACTTATTCTTGACGGTATTGTAGCCGGTGTTGGTGCTGTACTTGGTTTCGTACCACAGATGTTAGTATTGTTTATATTCCTTGCTTTCTTGGAAAGCTGTGGTTATATGGCAAGAATCGCATTTATTATGGACAGAATTTTTAGAAAATTCGGTCTTTCAGGAAAATCATTTATCCCTATGTTAATTGGTAGTGGTTGTGGTGTTCCTGGTATTATGGCATCAAGAACAATCGAAAATGACCGCGACCGTAAGATGACAATTATGACAACAACATTTGTTCCTTGTGGAGCTAAGTTGCCTATCATTGCATTAATCGCAGGTGCATTCTTTAACAACTCAGGTTGGGTATCAACAAGTGCTTACTTTGTAGGTATTGCAGCAATTATTTGTTCAGGTATTATTTTAAAGAAAACAAAGATGTTTGCAGGAGATCCTGCTCCATTCGTAATGGAACTTCCAGCATACCACTGGCCAACATTAGGAAACGTTCTTAGAAGCATGTGGGAAAGAGGATGGTCATTCATTAAGAAAGCCGGAACTATTATCCTTCTTTCAACAATCATTCTTTGGTTCCTTATGAGCTTCGGTTGGGTAGACGGAAAGTTCGGAATGTTAGAAGCAGAACAGCTTAACGATAGTATTTTAGCATCAATCGGTAGTGTAATTGCACCAATCTTTACTCCACTTGGATGGACTAAAGCAGGTGAAGGATGGAAGATGGCTGTGGCAGCTATTACAGGTCTTATTGCAAAAGAAAACGTAGTAGCAACATTCGGTATGTTATTCGGTTTCGCAGAAGTAGCAGAAGACGGTACAGAAATTTGGGGAAATCTTGCACAGGTTATGACTCCAATTGCAGCATACGGATTCTTAGTATTCAACCTTCTTTGTGCACCATGTTTCGCAGCTATGGGTGCTATTAAGAGAGAAATGAACAATACTAAATGGTTCTTTACAGCAATAGGATACCAGACAATTCTTGGATACTTAGTTGCATTATGTATCTACCAGATTGGTACATTAGTTACAGCAGGAACATTTGGAATTGGAACAGTAGTTGCATTTGTAATTGTGTTAGTATTTATTTATCTCTTATTTAGACCATACAAAGAGAGCAATACATTAAATGTTAACATTAAAAAAGCAAGTGCAAAATAATAAGTTTTAATATAAGGGACCTGCAATTATTTGCAGGTTCCTATGTTTTTATGGGAGAAAATAATTGGAGCAGAAAAAAAGTGATGAACTAAAATTTCAAAGAACAAGAATGCAGAAAGAATCAGTTCTGAAGACTTTAAAAGACAAGGGATGTAGAATTACAAACCAGAGAAAAGTTCTCTTGGATGTAATCCTTGACGAAGAATGCACTTCATGTAAAGAGATTTATTATAAAGCAGTGGAAATTGATCCTAACATCGGGGCAGCTACAGTGTATAGAATGGTCAATCTTCTTGAAGACATTGGAGCTATTAGCAGAAGAAATATTTATAAAATTTCATGCAACCTTGACTGCGTAAAGGACAACGCCTGCACTATAGAGTTAGATGATAATATGGTTTACCACTTGTCCCGGACGGAATGGAATTCTGTAATAATGAAAGGTTTAAAAGCCTGTGGTTACTTAGATAATCAAAAGGTGAACAGAATTGTTATTGAATCAGAGAAGAATACGTAATAAAGCACAAGCTTATTGATAAAAAATATCAATAGTGAAAAAATAGTGGAAAACTTAAAAAAATAGATTTAATATAATACAAACAAAAGACAATGGAGGTTGAAACTATGTTAGATTTTATTAAGAAGATTGACGCTAAAAAGACAGGAATTTTTGCAGCAGGTGTTGCTTTTGGAACAGCAGGAATTAAGATTTTATCAAGCAAAGATGCAAAGAAAGTATACACAAATTGCACAGCAGCAGTTCTTAGAGCTAAAGAAAGCGTAATGAAGACAGCTACAAACATTCAGGAAAATGCTGAAGATATTTATGCAGAAGCACAGCAGATTAATGAAGACAGAGCTGCAGCAGAAACAGAAGAATTTGAAGATGTAGAAGAAGTATCTGAAGAAACAACTGACGTAGAAGAAGATACTGCAGAATAATATAGAATTATTTGATTTTAAGGACACCTGTATTTTATACGGGTGTTTCTTTGCAGTAAAGATTTCCGGAAAAGAGGTAACTTTATATGAAGTTTGTAATTAAACATGAAATTAAAGGTAGAATAAGGATTCATATATTGCAAAGCCGCATGACTTTCGAACAGGCAGATACGTTGGAATATTACCTTAGTAATAATAAGCTGGTAACATCAGTAAAGGTTAGGGAAAGACTTCAAGATGCTACAATTAGTTATATTGGATCAAGGGAAGATATTATAAAATTACTTACATCATTTAAGTATAATAATGTTGAAGTTCCTGATGTGTATTTGCAAAATTCAGGTAGAGAGTTAAATAGAGAGTATTGGGATAAGCTTGTTAACAAGGTATTTTTGTATGGTGCCAACAAGATATTCCTGCCGAATCCTATTAGGGAATGCATTACTCTTACAAAGTCTGTTAAATATCTTTGGAATGGTGTAAGAACACTTGCAAGCAGAAAGATTGAAGTGCCGGTTCTTGATGCAACGGCTATTGGTGTTTCAATTGCAAGAAATAATATGAACACAGCAGGTTCAATTATGTTCCTTCTTGGAATCGGTGAAATTTTGGAAGAATGGACTCACAAGAAATCTGTTGATGACTTGGCAAGAAGTATGTCTTTAAATGTTGGAAAAGTTTGGCTTTGCCAGGGCGAACAGGACATTCTTGTGTCAACTTCAGATGTTAAGGCAGGAGATCTTGTAAGAGTACATATGGGAAATATTATTCCTTTCGATGGCACTGTTGTTTCAGGTGAGGCAATGGTAAATCAGGCTTCTTTAACAGGTGAGTCAATACCGGTTCAGAAGAATGCAGAAGGTATTGTTTACGCAGGTACTGTTCTTGAAGAAGGTGAACTTGTTATAAGAGTCGACCAGACTAACGGTTCAAGTCGTTACGAGAAGATTGTTACTATGATAGAAGAATCTGAGAAATTAAAGACTTCTATGGAAAGCAAAGCTTCTCACTTAGCAGACAAATTAGTTCCTTATACTTTGCTTGGAACAGGGCTTACATATGCTTTAACAAGAAATGCAACAAAGGCATTATCAGTGCTTATGGTTGATTTTTCATGTGCATTAAAACTTGCAATGCCTATATCTGTTTTGTCAGCAATTAGGGAAGCAAGTTTACATAACATTACTGTAAAAGGTGGAAAATATTTGGAGGCAATGGCTGAGGCAGACACGATTGTTTTTGACAAGACAGGTACCCTTACAAAAGCTAATCCTACGGTTGTAGATGTAGTGTCATTTAATGGTCAGGATTCTGATGAATTATTAAGGATTGCAGCTTGTCTTGAAGAGCATTTTCCACATTCTATGGCAAAAGCAGTAGTTGATGCTGCAGCAGAGAAGAATCTTGAACATGAAGAGGTTCATTCAGAAGTTGAATATATTGTTGCACACGGTATTTCATCTATGATAGATGGTCAGAAGGTTGTAATTGGAAGTCATCATTTTGTATTTGAAGATGAAAAATGTACAGTTGATCCTGAGAAGATGGGTACTTTTAACAGTTTACCACCTGAATATTCTCATCTGTACATGGCTATTAATAACAGACTTGCAGCAGTAATATGCATAGAAGATCCACTTCGTGAAGAAGCTGCGGCAGTTATCCGGTCATTGAAGATGGCAGGAATATGTAAGGTTGTAATGATGACAGGCGACAGCGACCGTACAGCAAAAGCCATAGCTAAGAAGGCAGGAATTGATGAATATTATTCAGAAGTATTGCCTGAAGATAAGGCTAATTTCGTAGAGAAAGAAAAGGCTAAAGGCAGAAAGGTCATAATGATAGGTGATGGAATAAATGATTCACCTGCATTATCAGCAGCCGATATAGGAATATCAATTAGCGATGGTGCAGAAATTGCAAGAGAAATCGCTGATGTAACAATAGGCGCAGATAACCTTTATGAAATAGTAACATTAAAGGCATTGAGCAATAGCTTAGTTAAACGAATTGACAAGAATTACAGATTCATAGTAAGCTTCAATGCGGGCTTAATTGTACTAGGCATTACCGGAATAATTCCACCAACAATGTCAGCATTACTCCATAATGGATCAACACTTGCAATAGGAATGAAGAGCATGGAAAACCTGCTTGACTAGACAGAATGATAGGAATGAAGAGTATTGATAATCTGTTAGACTAGTCAGGATGAGCTGATTAATATATAGAATTAATAAATTAAATACATTAATACACAAACACCCCCGATACTAAAAAATGAAACTTTTAGTGTTGGGGGTGTTTTGCTGAGGTGGAGGGGAAACAAGAATAATTGCTAAAATCTATATAAATTAAGTATGGTTCCAATGGGTGTCAGGTGGAAATTACAAATATCGCAATAAATTTCAAACAAAAACATTGACATATGAATATATGTGCATATAATAGAATTAAACATATGAATAAATGTTCATATCATAAAATAACAATTAATAGTACCAAACAATTTTATAACAATAATTGTTGTAGACACATTAGATTGATGTAGAAAAGGAGGTGCCTATGGTAGATAAAGATAACGGCGAGTTTTTGGCAGTTCATGAAGAAGTTGTTAAAAAAGTTCTTGAAACTTTACCGGATGAGGAAGAGTTATATGACTTAGCTGAATTGTTTAAAGTTTTTGGAGATTCAACAAGAATTAGAATTCTTCATGCATTGTTTGAAAGTGAACTTTGCGTAGGTGATATTGCTCAGATTTTGAATTTAAGTCAGTCAGCAGTTAGCCATCAGTTGAAACTTTTAAAGGATGCCAAGTTGGTTAGATTTAGAAGAGAGGGTAAGATTATTTTTTATTCATTAGATGATGACCATGTTAGAACAATTTTAAGTATGGGAATGGAACATATTGAAGAAAGATAAGATGTGTAAATGTAAGTAAAAAAATTAAAGTTTAGATTATATATTAAAGAAAAGGAGATAATTATTATGAAGAAGACATACAAAGTAGAGGTAGATTGTGCAAATTGTGCAGCAAAGATGGAAGAGGCAGTTAAGGCTACAGCAGGAGTTAAGGATGCAACATTAAGCTTTATGACATTGAAATTAAAGGTTGAATTTGAAGACGGAGCAGATGTAGATGCAGTAATGCAGGAAGCAGTTAAGAACTGTAAAAAAGTAGAAGATGATTGTGAAATCTTCTTATAAGAAATTGCAAATTATAAAATCCAAATAACAAATTTAAAATAAGAATTGTAAATTTTAAATTGTTATTTTAATGCAGATTAAGAAGTGAAAAAATCTTTTCTACAGAAAACAGTTTTAGAAAGGATGAGAAAATGACAAAAAAACAGAAAACAGTTTTGTATAGAATTATTGCATCTGCAATTTTAATTTTAGGTATTTCAATATTGTGCGAATTTGCGGATGTGAATATTTGGGGGCAGGTTGTTTTGTATCTTATTCCATATTTTGTTATCGGATACGACATTTTGAGAAAAGCTTTCAAGGGTATTTTGAACAAGCAGGTGTTTGATGAAAACTTTCTTATGGCGATAGCAACAGTAGGTGCAATGCTTTTGGGAGAATTTAAAGAAGGCGTAGCTGTTATGTTGTTCTATCAGATTGGTGAGTTATTCCAGAGTTGCGCTGTTGGAAAAAGCAGAAGAAACATTGCAGCACTTATGGACATAAGACCTGATTACGCCAATATTATAGTTGACGGACAGATTGAACAGGTTGATCCTGATGACGTGGAAATAGGTACAGAGATTGTTGTAAATCCGGGAGAAAAAGTCCCTATTGATGGAATTATTACAGAAGGAAATACAACATTAAATACAAGCGCACTTACAGGTGAAAGTGTACCAAGAGATGCAAAAGCAGGGGAAGAAGTTATAAGTGGATGCATCAATATGACAGGTGCAATTAAGCTTAAAACTACTAAAGAATTTGGTGACTCTACAGTTTCGAAGATTTTGGATTTGGTAGAAAATTCAAGTATGAAGAAGTCACGTTCAGAAAACTTCATTACAAAATTCGCCAGATATTATACTCCGGCAGTTTGCTACGGAGCATTAGCATTGGCTATTTTGCCACCAATAGTAAGACTTATTATGGGAATGTCACCAGACTTTCCTGATTGGATTATAAGAGCATTAACATTCCTTGTAATCAGTTGTCCTTGCGCATTGGTTATCTCAATACCATTAAGCTTCTTTGGTGGTATCGGATGCGCCTCATCTAACGGTATTCTTGTAAAAGGTTCCAACTATTTAGAGGAATTATCGAAGACAAAATACATTGTTTTTGATAAAACAGGTACACTTACAAAAGGTGTTTTCGAAGTAAATAAAATATATCCTGCAAAGGATTTTGATGAAAAAACTTTGTTGTATTTTGCAGCATATGCAGAAAGTGGTTCAAGTCATCCGATTAGTCAGAGTTTGAAAAAAGCATATGGTGAGAAAATTGACCTTGAAAAAGTAAATAATATTGAAGAAATTGCAGGTCACGGCGTTCAGGCTGACGTTGACGGCAAGAAAGTTAGTGCTGGAAACATTAAGCTTATGAAAAAACTTGGAATCAATCCAAGTGACGAACACGATGAAGGAACAATAGTTTTTGTAGCTGTTGATGGCGTGTATGCCGGTTGCATAACAATTTCAGATATTATTAAACCAACAACAAAGATGGCAATTGCTGAATTAAAAAAGAATGGAATGAAGAAAACTGTTATGTTAACAGGCGATTCCAAAAAAGTTGCCGACAAAGTTGCAACAGAAATAGGCATTGACATGGTAAGAAGTGAGCTTCTTCCGGGAGATAAAGTTGAGCAGGTTGAAAAACTACTTGCAGAAAAAGGAGACAAGGAAGCCCTTGCATTCGTAGGCGATGGAATCAATGATGCCCCTGTATTATCAAGAGCAGATATCGGTGTGGCAATGGGAGCCCTTGGCTCAGATGCGGCAATTGAAGCTGCAGATGTTGTACTTATGGATGACGATCCTGCAAAGATAGCGTTGGCAATGAAGATATCAAAGAGAACACTTGAAATAGTAAGAGAAAACATAATCTTCGCATTGGCGATAAAAGCAATCTGCCTTGTACTTGGAGCACTTGGTAT
Organism: Eubacterium ventriosum; assembly: GCF_025150745.1. Lineage (NCBI taxonomy): Bacteria > Bacillati > Bacillota > Clostridia > Eubacteriales > Eubacteriaceae > Eubacterium > Eubacterium ventriosum. Next base: position 207,930 of record NZ_CP102282.1, on the reverse strand, counting down.
AGCCAATATGTGGGTCGCAATATTTGCAGACGTAGGTGTAATGGTACTTGCGGTACTGAATGCAACAAGAGCATTAAGAATAAAATTGTAGAATAAAAAATTAAATAATGATAAATATATAATATGGTACAAAAAGGGAATCTTTGCAAACAATAGGCAGATTTTTGAAATTTTGTGAGCATAGCGTACAGCGATAAACTTACTGTTTGAGCCGAAGGCGAGTTTAAGTTTTCGCTGTACAATAGGCGGCGGAGCAAAATAATAAAATCAACGTGTTTGCAAGGTTCCCTTTTTGGACTACATATAAACAAAATTAATTCTCAAATCCTGTAGTAAATTTTTTCCACCTATGATAGAATTAAAGATAATTATGGGTTTCTATACGAAAAAGTTGGAGATTCAATTTTAAGGAGATTTAAAATGCTTAATAATGAAAAGATTATACTAATGACAAAGTTGTCGTTATATGAGCAGAAAAATCAAAAAAAAGAGATTAAAACAAGCAAGTATTTCAGAGGTGATTATATGTCACTAAAAATGCTTAAATCTTTTTTGTGTATAACAGTTGCATATTTGCTTTGTTTGGTTTTATGGTTTATGTATAAGTCTGACAAGGTTATATCAAGTCTTACAACAACAGGAAGACTTACAGCTTTAATAGTAATGCTTGTGATTTTATATATTGTATCCGTTGTTTTATATATGATTTTTAGTTATGCTTTTTTCTCACACAAGTTTAGAAATATAAGAAAGCATTTAAAGGAATATAATGGAGATTTGAAAACACTGCACCGTATTCAGGAATTAGAATATGATGCCATTATTGATGAACTTGGAGAGGGAGGCGATGAAGAATAATGATGGGATTACTTGTATATAAGGAGAAATTAAAGAATTTTTACGCGGAACATGAGTTTTATGTTAATCCGATTATTAAATTTATCAGTGCGTTTATAGCATTAACTCTAATAAAAAAGAATGTTGGTTATAATGATTTATTAACAATGTGGCCTGTAATAATGGGAATATCAGTTATTATGGCTTTTATGCCTTGGACAATTATAATAACAGCTTTAACGGCTATTATGTGTATTAACATATTTACATTATCAATAGAACTTGGGGCATTAGTGGTAATTATTTTGCTAATAATGTTACTTTTGTATTTTAGATTTACACCAACACAGGGAATATTCGTACTTTTTGTTCCCATAGCGTTTTTCCTGAAAATACCATATATTGTTCCGATTATTGCAGGATTAATATGCACACCTGTATCAATAGTATCGGTTACATTTGGAACAATAGTATATTATATGATAGCCGTAATAGGCAAGAATGCAGACGCAATTCAGAATGTTGCATCAGAGGGAACTAACGCAGCAAATCTTAATACAGTATTAAAAATGATTAGTGTTAATAATCAATTATTTTTGGTTATTGCAGCATTTATTATAACTACATTAGTAGTTTATTTTATAAGAAAATCATCAGTTAACAATGCCTGGATTATTGCGATTATAGTAGGCGGAGTGGCAGATTGTGTTATAATTTTGGTTGGAGCACTTACTTTGAACACAGAATATTCAATAATTGAGGTTATTCTTGGGAGCGTAGGCTCTATATTGTTAGGATGCATTATTCAGTTCTTCGTATTTTCAGTGGATTATTCAAGAACAGAACATACTCAGTTTGAAGATGACGAATACTATTATTACGTTAAGGCAGTGCCTAAGATTAACGTGGTAGCACCTGAAATGAATGTTAAAAGAATTAATGCCCAGAGAAAGAAAAAGAAGAATTGGAAATAGAGTTTGCAATAAAAATCAAATAAAAAACGTTATTCTTAATTGAAGAGGTTTTCGACATTATAAAGCAGAGTATTATGGAAAGGGGAAATAAAGTGAGCACAGTATTAAATTATGTTTCAAATTTTATAGAAAAATATTTAACAGTGCCGGAAATTTATGCAAGTGACATTGTTGAAATAGTTATAATGTCTGTAGCTATTTACTATGTGGTCTTATGGTTTAGAAAAAGTCGGGCATGGGTATTATTAAAGGGTATTTTTGTGCTTGTAATCTTTATGCTTGTGGCTTCTTTATTTCATTTGACAACACTGCTATGGATATTTAACAAGACATTAAGTGCAGGTATTATAGCACTTGTAATTATATTTCAGCCTGAACTTAGAAGGGCTCTGGAAGAATTAGGTAGAAAGAATGTTATTTTCAAAGTATTAAAATTTGAAAATGGCAACAATGAATCTAATTTTAGCGACAGATCAGTTGAAGAAATAACAAGAGCAACTCTTGAGATGGCAAAGGCTAAAACAGGAGCCTTAATTGTTATAAGACAGCAGCACGATTTAGGTCAGTTTATTGAAACAGGAATAAAGATAGACGGACGTATTTCAAGCCAGTTGTTAATTAATATTTTTGAAAAAAACACACCATTACACGATGGTGCAGTTATTATAGATGAAAACAGGGTGGTGGCAGCAACATGTTATCTGCCACTGTCAGACAGCTCTTCTTTAAGCAAGGATTTGGGTACAAGACATAGAGCAGGACTTGGAATTAGTGAAGTTTCAGACTGTATAGTTGTTATTGTGTCAGAAGAAACAGGAAGTATTTCCATTGCAAAAGAAGGCAAGTTAATTAGATACGCAGATGCTTCAATTCTGAAAAATGAGCTTATAAAGGCTCAGGATAAAGAGGAAGTTAAACCAAGAAGATTTTTGAAAGGAAGGGGACGCAATGAAAAAGATGTTAACGAAACTAAAGATGTCTCTGACAAATAATATTGGTTTGAAATTTCTTGCAGTATTAATAGCATTGGTTTTGTGGCTGGCAATTGTTAATGTTAACGATCCGGAGAAAACCATTACTGTATCAAATATTCCAATATCCGTTACAAACGAAAGTGCAATAACCAGCAGAGATATGGTATATAATGTTAAGTCTGAACAGTACTTGAATATTACTGTTTCAGGCAAAAGATCAATTGTAAGTAACTTATCAGCAGAAGATTTCAGGGCTACTGCATCTTTAAAGGAATTGTCAAAAGTCAACTCAATTCCTGTTGATGTAACAACTAAGAATGCTTCTCTGGGAAGAAAGATTACAATTGTAAAACAGTCAGCCCAGACTATTCTGGTAGACGTGGAAAATGTTGAAGAAAAAGATTTTACAGACTTGGTTGTTGAGTATACAGGAAAGGTTGCTGACGGCTATGTGGCAGGGCTTAGCTCAATGTCCACAGACGAAGTTACAGTAAAAGCTCCAACATCAATTATTGACAAAATCAAAAAGGTAGCAGTAAGATGTAGCTTGGATGGAACAAACACTAATATTTCAAAAAAATGTCCTGTAATACTTTATGATAAGAACGACAAAGAAATTAAATCGGATGAAATTGAATTATCAGATAAGAAGATAAGGGTAAATGTTAATGTTTTAAGAGCAAAACAGGTTCCAATTTCAACTATAAATAAAGATGAATTAGGTAAGCCGGCAGATGGTTATGTTGTGGATGATGTGATTCTTTCAAGTGACAGTATTACAGTTTACGGTAGTGAAGAATCTCTTGACAGCATTGAATCATTAGATATACAGGATGATATAGATGTGTCAGATGCCAAAGGTGATGTGACACAGAATATAGATGTAACAGGCAAATTACCAAAAGGATTGTCCGTTAGCGGAGAATCAACTATAACCGTAAAGGTTCTAATTAAGAAGCTTATCACAAGAACATTTGAATATGATGCTTCTGAAGTATCTCTTAATGACTTAAGCAGCGACTTGGATGTACAGCTAGTTACAAAAAAGGTTAAAGTTACTTTACAGGGAGAGGAAGAAGTAATCAGCCAATTAACAAAAGATGACATGGCCATCAGTGCAGATTTGGGGAAAGTTAAGGAAGGAACAACAACGGTACATGTGGACGTAGCAGTGCCGGATAACACTACACTGATGAATAATGTTACAATAAAAATTAAAGCGAAAGCTAAATAATGGAGGTAGAATAATGAGCACTATTTTAGTAACAGGTGGAGCAGGATTTATTGGAAGTCATACTTGTGTTGAATTATTGGAATCAGGATATGATGTAGTAGTTATAGATAACTTAAGCAATGCTTGCGAAGAATCACTTAAGAGAGTGGAAAAGATTACAGGTAAAACTTTAAAATTCTACAAAGGTGACATTGCAGACAAGGAATTAATGGATAAGATTTTAACAGAAAACGATATTTATGCAGTTATCCATTTTGCAGGCTTAAAGGCTGTAGGTGAATCAGTTCAGAAGCCACTTGAATATTACACAAACAACATTTCAGGAACATTAGCTATGTGCGATGTAATGCGTAAACATGGAGTAAAGAATATTATCTTTAGTTCATCAGCAACAGTATACGGAGATCCGGCAGAAATTCCTATAACAGAAAAATGCCCTAAGGGACAGTGTACAAACCCATATGGCTGGACAAAGTCAATGCTTGAACAGATTCTTACAGACATTCAGTTTGCAGACAAGGAATGGAATGTAATTCTTCTTCGTTACTTTAACCCAATTGGAGCACACAAGAGTGGACTTATCGGCGAAGATCCTAACGGAATTCCAAACAACCTTATGCCTTACATTACAAAGGTTGCAACAGGAGAACTTCCAAGAGTTAATGTATTTGGAAATGATTATCCAACACCTGACGGAACAGGAGTTAGAGATTACATCCATGTAATGGATTTGGCTACAGGTCATGTAAACGCAATTGATAAGATTAAAGAAAACCCTGGAGTTAAGGTATATAACCTTGGAACAGGAAAGGGATACAGCGTATTAGACGTTATTAAGAATTTCAGCGAAGCAAGCGGAATTGACATTCCTTATGTAATTACAGACAGAAGACCTGGTGACATTGCTGAATGTTATTCAGATGCAACTTTGGCCAAGGAAGAATTAGGCTGGGAAGCAAAATACGACATTAAGGAAATGTGTGCTGATTCATGGAATTGGCAGAAGAACAATCCTAACGGATACAGATAAGATTAATTATAAGTTACTAAAAAGAAGATGATTGGAGAAAAGCATGAGTTCTAGGAGAAAAACGAAAAGCTCAGAGCAACAGTTAAAAACAGTAAAACGATTAAAAAGATTTGTAACAACAATGGAAGTTATTTTTGGACTACTTATAGTTATGATGGCTGTGATTTTATTTGTGCCATCAGTAAAGACCCAGGTTGTAAAGGCTATGGCAAACACAGCAATAGGCCAGAAAATTATAACCTGGTGGGGAAATAACAGTTACAACGAGAGTGTACGAGATCTTAATTTTGATGATAACAGTATCAAAACTAACAAACTTAAATACAATTATTCAGAAGAATATACTAATTTTGTATTGTTTGGTGTAGATTCAAGAGAAGGAGAAGTTGATGCTTCTAACAGCGATTCCATACTTATTGTTAGTGTACATAACACTACAGGCGAAGTAAAAATGGTATCAGTGTATAGGGATACTTATCTTGGAATTTACGGAAAAGATGGAACCATTTATAAGTACTTTAAGGTTAATTCAGCCTATGCAGGTGGTGGACCTGAAGCGGCGATTAATACACTTAACATGAATCTTGACCTTAACATTACTGATTATGTTACAGTTAACTTTTCAGGTGTTGCTGAGATTATAGACACATTGGGAGGAATAAAAGTTAATCTTACAGATGATGAATTACAGCAGCTTAATTATCATATGAGCAGTACTTGTAGCTCAATTGGTGTAAAACCCAAATATGTTAAGAAGAGTGGAAAGAATATTAAGTTAAATGGTATTCAGGCCACAACATATTGTAGAATCAGAAAAGCTACTTTCTATGATCCAAAAACAGGGGAAGAGGTTAGAGACGATTTTGGTAGAGCAGCAAGACAGCGTTCAGTTATGATGAAGTTGGTAGAAAAGGCAAAGAGTGCAAGCTTTAGCGAATTGCAGGAAATGGTTTCGGGTGTTATGAATGCCAACACTAACAAAAACAAAATTATTTCCACAAGTTTTACTTTTAAAGAAATTGTAAATATGATTCCAATTATATTTGATTTTAAATTATCGGGAAGTCAGGGATTTCCGTCAAACCTTGAAACGGGAACTATTAGTGGAACCAGTTATGTTATGCCAAAAGGCTTAAGTGATAACGTATCGGAGCTTCATGAGTATCTTTTCGGTGAAAAGAATTACCAGCCAACAAGCACTGTTAATACTATCGGAAATCAGATACAGACTGATACAGGTGTGTATCCGGATGGCTCAACAGGTATAGACATGAGTGGAGATGCTAAAAAGAATAAGGAAGGTGAGACAGAATCCGTAAGTTATGATTATGATGATGGCGGCAAGAGCCAGTTTTATTAAAAATGTAGGAGTTGCAAATTGCGACTCCTTTTTTCTGCATATAGTAGCCGAAAATGGCAGCCCGCAAACAATAGGCAGATTTTCGCAATTTTTTAATAAGTAGAACACAAAATCAACACAACTAGCCGTTAAACTATACCTATAATCAAATAAGGAATAGATGAGGTAATACAAAATTTTGTTCTTTATTTAAAAAAAAGAGCTTGAAAGGAGAAAAGGAAGATGTACGATAACGAGAATCCAAATGGATTTGGTTCAAATCCGGAGGAAAACAACGATGACAATATATCAGGTACAGAAAACAATAATTTTGAAGAGGTAAACAGCCAGCAGGTTTCACAGGATGCTGTGAATAGTTCAGAACAGAATACAGAGCAGACAGCTGAACAGGAAAGCAGTGTTTACAGACAGTCATATGTAAATGATGAGCATCATAATGCAGATGATGTAAGTGGAAATGGTACTTATTATTCGCAGGGAAGCAACAATAGTAGCAATGATAGTACACAGAATGGCAGCTATTATAACAATACTCAGGACGGCAGTTATTATAATAGCAATTCTAATAATTCACAGAATAATGGATATTATTATTCAACAAATGATTCTCAGACAAACAATGGTTACAATTATAACAGTAACAACAATAACAATGGTAATGGTAAAAAGAAGAAAAAGAAGAGAACTTTAATAGCCGTTGTTGCAGTTTGTGTAGTTTTACTTGCAGGAACAATTGGTATTTCAGCAGCTTATTTTTCAAAGAATAAAGATTCATTAACAAATGTTTTGGAAGACGGAACATTAAGCAACAATAATAACAATAGCAATAGTAACAATGACAATAGCAGTGATTCAGGCAATTACGAATCAATCGGCTCAACAAACACACAGAACGATGCTAATTCTTCATCAACATCAGGCGTTACAGTAACAGATGTTTCAAGTGTTGTAAGCAGTGCAATGCCAAGTGTTGTAGCTATTACAAGCAAGACATTAGTTGAATCAAGAAACGATTATTCACAGGATATTTGGGAATACTATTTTGGTGGTGGAAATAGCGGAAACAACAAGAGCAATTCATATGAAGAAGATGCAGCAGGTTCAGGTATTATTGTAGACCAGACAAGTACAGAACTTCTTATAGTTACAAACAATCACGTTGTTGAAGGCGCAGACAGCTTAAAGATTCAGTTTGCCGGAACAGAATCAAAGGATTCAGTTGATGGATACATTAAGGGAACTGATTCAACAAAAGACGTAGCAGTTGTTGCAGTAAAATTAAAAGACATTCCATCAGATGTATTAAAAAATATTAAGAAAGCTACATTAGGCGATTCAGATAAAGTTAACGTTGGTGAAGGTGTTATTGCAATTGGTAATGCTTTAGGATATGGACAGTCAGTAACAACAGGCATTATCAGTGCAAAAGACAGAAAGGTTCAGCTTGAAAATCAGACAATGACATTACTTCAGACAGACGCAGCAATTAACGGTGGTAACAGTGGCGGAGCATTATTAAATGCCAGTGGCGAAGTTATCGGAATTAACGTTGCAAAATATTCATCAAGCGGAAGCAGCTCAAATGCCAGCGTTGAAGGTATGGGCTTTGCAATCCCAATTTCATCTGTAAAAGATATTATTAGTGACCTTGAAACAAAAGAAACAAGAACAAAAGTATCAGAAGACGAAAGGGGTTACCTTGGAATTTCAGGGTTTGATGTAGATGAGCAGACATCACAGGCTTACTCAATTCCACAGGGAATCCAGGTACAGAGCGTAGTAAAAGGTGGCCCTGCTGAAAATGCCGGAATCGCAGCATCAGATGTAATTACAAAATTTGACGGGCAGGATGTTTCATCAATGGCATCATTACAGAGTATGCTTGAATACTACAAGAAAGGCGAACAGGTTAAAGTAACTATAGAATACAGAGACGGCAGAGAATACAAGACAAAAGATGTTACAGTTACACTTGGCGACAAGAGCGTAATTGAAACAACGCAGAATGCCGCAAACTAAAAAAGTTAAAAATTTCTTTCTCATAAAGTGTTTTGTTTATAACAAAGAGGCAATCCGGTAGAGGGTTGCCTCTTTTGAAATGTTAAAAAATATGTAACATTTAAGTCAGAATATGGTCAATTTTGTATGTTTTAATTTTAGTTAATATATGTTAAACTAAGCCATGTATTAAATGGTGTTTCATATTAAATTACTGATGTTCGCAGAGTATGTTGTGGATTAGTATGTAGGATTAAATGTGATATACTTTTTTTATTTGTGAATAATATCGCAGAATGGAGAGATACAATGAACAAAGATGAATTTGAAAACAAGACTTTAGATGAAAATGATTTCCGAGAGGTTGTAGCTGAAAACAATCAAGTTATAGACAATAACTCAAAGGAAAATGATAATAAAGTAATAGCAAATGATGATAACAATTCTACAGACAATAACAATGTTGATAAAAGTGAGAATGGTGATTCATCAGACAAGAGTAATGAAGATGAATACGAGAAGATTTGTTATGTTTGTAGACGACCTGAAAGTAAAGCAGGAACTATGATTGATATGCCGGGTGGAATTTGTGTGTGCGCAGATTGTCTGCAGAAGAGTTTTAATAGTTTCCAGAACTTTGGCATGAATATGAGCATAAGCAAGGATGAATTAGAAGAGTTGCTTAATACTCCGGGAATTCATATGATGACTACGGATGATTTTAGAAGAGAAATTCCAAAGAAACAGAAACTTAAAAAGAAAAAATCTTCAGAAAAGAAAGAAGCACCTGTTTTGGATATTAACAAGATTCCTGCACCTCATGTTATAAAAGGTAAGTTAGACGATTATGTTATCGGACAGGATTATGCTAAGAAGGTTATGTCTGTTGCAGTTTATAATCACTACAAGAGAGTGGCAACAAACACAATGGACGAAATTGAAATTGAAAAGTCAAATATGTTAATGATTGGACCTACAGGTTCAGGTAAAACATACCTTGTTAAGACTTTAGCTAAGTTATTAGATGTTCCTCTTGCAATAACAGATGCAACATCACTTACAGAGGCAGGGTATATTGGCGATGATATTGAAAGCGTTGTTTCAAAACTTTTGGCAGCAGCAGACAATGATGTTGAAAAAGCAGAAACAGGTATTATTTTTATTGACGAAATAGACAAGATTGCAAAGAAACAGAATACAAGTAGCAGAGATGTAAGCGGAGAGTCAGTTCAGCAGGGAATGCTTAAGCTTTTGGAAGGCAGCGAAGTTGAAGTTCCTGTTGGTGCAACAAGCAAGAATGCAATGGTGCCACTTGCAACAGTCAACACAAAAAATATCTTGTTTATTTGCGGTGGCGCTTTTCCGGATTTGGAAGACATTATTAAGGAAAGACTTAACAAGCAGGCAGCCATAGGCTTCCAAAGTGAATTAACAGACAAATACGATAATGATCCTAATGTTATGAAAAAAGTAACATCAGAAGATTTGAGAAAATTTGGTATGATTCCTGAATTTCTTGGAAGACTTCCAATTGTATTTACTTTGGATGGATTAACAGAAGACATGCTTGTAAAGATTCTTACAGATCCAAAGAATGCAATTATCAAACAGTATCAGAAATTGCTTGAACTTGATGAAGTAAAACTTGAATTTACGGAAGGTGCTCTTAGAACAATTGCCAAGAAAGCAATAGAAAAGAAAACAGGGGCCAGAGCACTAAGGGCAATCATTGAGAAATTTATGCTTGATATAATGTATGAAATTCCAAAAGATGACAACATTGGAACTGTAAAAATTACAGAAGAATACATTAATGGAACAGGCGGCCCGGTAATAGGAATGAGAGGCCAGGACCTTATAGAAGGTTAGAAGAGCTTAAAAAATAATAGAAATATAATACCCAGAGTTGTGGAAAATTAATTATCTAAATTTCTATAACTCCGGGTATTTTTGTATTGATTTATATTGTTTGCATTGTTTATGTACCAGAATACTTGCTATCGGGGTACGCATTGCATAATTCCGTTCATATCTTCCCCCGCTCCTACATAAACTTATATTAATTTTATTTCAAGGGCAATCAATGAAGTGTAATAATATTATTTTGTCAGAGGAATATGGTGATTTCATTGGCAGGTATAACGGTGACATTAGTGAAGCCTTAACGGAGCAGGTTGAATGTACTCAGGTTATAGATGATTCGTACTTTTGTGCATATTACAGGCTTGATATGCTACCTACTATAAATGTTGCTAATTTTACATACAATGTTATTCCAAAGTTGTACGGTTTAATGGATACAACTGCCGTGGCGGCAACAGGTTCCATAAGGTTGCAGAATCAGTCGGGGTTTAATCTTACAGGGAGAGATGTGATAATTGGCTTTATTGACACGGGAATTGATTATACAAACAAGTTGTTTCAAAAGTCCACAGGGCAAACAAGAATTTTGAGTATATGGGATCAGACTGATGTTAAGGGAAATCCGCCAGAGGGCTTTAGTTATGGAAGTGAGTACACAAGAGAAGAAATAAACAGGGCGCTTCAGGCAGACAATCCGTTAGAAGTGGTTCCGCACAGGGACGAAAATGGTCACGGAACTTTTATGGCAGGGATAGCCTGTGGAAGTTATGATGAGCAGGGGGATTTTATAGGGGCGGCGCCGGATAGCGAAATTGTTATGGTAAAGCTTAAGGAGGCAAAAAAATATCTTGCTAATTATTTTTATGCCATGGGAAGTCAGCCTCTTTATCAGGAAAATGACATAATGCTTGCAGCTTCTTTTTTGAAAAATGTGGCAATAAAACAAAAAAAGCCAATAGTTATAGTTGTAGGATTAGGATGTGGAAATGGTGGAAGAGCAGGAGGCTCACCTTTAGATGAAGTGCTTGACAAAATAGGAGGCAAAATAGGCAACTGCGTTGTAGTGGCAGCAGGAAATGAAGGCAATGAAAGACTTCATTATAGAGGTACAATAGGAATAGCAACCGAAAACACCACTCACAACGTAGAATTTCGTGTAGGCGATAATGTGCCGGGCTTTGTTTTAGAACTGTGGGGTAACGCTCCGGATATATTTTCAGTAGGCTTTGTGTCGCCTTTCGGGGAAAGCGTGCCAAGAATCCCGGTGCGGCAGGGTAGCGTAGAAAACATTAATTTTGTGTTTGAGCAATCTTCAATTGAATTAACATATGAACTTGTGGAGTCGGGGACAGGAGGACAGTTGATTTTTATGAGATTTAAACAGCCAAGCCCCGGTATATGGACTATTAAAGTTTACGGAAATAATATTCTAGATGGAAACTTTAATATATGGGGCGGACTTAGACAATATACACCGGAAGGAAACTATTTTCTAACACCTAATCCGGATATGACATTAACAGTGCCGGCCGCGACAGAGAATGTTATAACTTTTGGAGGATATGACAATGTAACCAATGCCTTCTATCCCAAGTCGGGGAGAGGCTTCACAAGGGAGAATAGAATTAAACCGGATATGACAGCTCCGGCAGTAAATGTTTACGGTCCGGGAATTTCAGGAGGGTATACAAGAAGGACTGGAACGTCAGTGGCGTGCGCATTAGGTGCGGGAGCCTGTGCACAGATACTTCAATGGGGAATTGTGGAGGACAATGAGCCATATATGAAAAACAATTACATTAAAAACTACCTTATAAGAGGGGCAGAACGAAACAGAGACATTAGGTATCCAAGTGAACAATGGGGATATGGAACAATTAACGTATTTGATAGTTTTTTGATTTTGACAAGAACATAAATATGTAAAAAAACAAAAACTAAAAATAAAAACTTTTTTAGTGAAAAATGTTGCCGATATTTTCAAATGGCAAGGTAAAAACATAGACAAACAAAACGAAGCGTTTTTATGGCGTTTTCTTATTGTAATAGTTTTTACCATAGTATTGCTTAATTTATATTTAAGGCAGAGATTGAAGATTAATAAAGAATCAAAAAAGCTGGAAGGAGAAAGAGAATTTTATAATTCGATTTTTCTGGAGGAAGATAGCTTCTATATACATATTGATGAACAGTATTATATTTCTCAGATAGAAAAACTTATCGAAATATCAGGAGTTACAGGTGAATACGTTAAACCAATGGAATTGTATGCAATATTAAGTGTGAAATATACTGAAATAGAACAGGACGAATATGAACGTATTATACTGTTATTTGAAAAATTCAGATTTATGGGGTATACAAAAAACAAATTAGTGATATGATAAAATCCGTAAGACAAATATAGGGAGGTACTCATGAAAAATTTATTTAAAAGAATTATTACAACGATTTTAGTTCTAACAATGGTTATGGGATTTAACGTTCCGTTTTCAGCAACAACAGTAATGGCAGCATCCATTACATACAATGTTAGTTCTACCATAAAAGGTGTACTTACAGATGATGGTGTGCTTACAATAAGTGGAACAGGGGCTATGCCTGATTATACAAAGATAGCCAACATTCCATGGTACAAGGACAGAGACAGAATAAGTGAGGTAAGAGTTAACAGTGGAATTACTTCTATTGGAGAAGCAAACTTTAACTCATGCTATAATATGACAAAAGTAACAGTTGCATCTACTGTAACAAGTATTGGTGATGGCGCTTTTGCAGACACTAAATTACAGTCTTATACAGGAATGGAAAGAGTAAAAAAATTTGGAGATTATGTATTTCAGGGAACAGATTTAGATGATTTTGAATTTCCGGGAGCAACAACAGAAATAGGAAATTACATTTTTTATAACAGTTCAGTAAAAAGAATAGTTATTCCAAAAAGTGTAACAACTATTAAAGATGGCATAGGATATAAGGCTGAAAATCTTGAAAAAATAGAAGTAAGTAGCAACAATAAGAATTATGTTGCTGAAAATTATGTTCTATATAATAAGAATAAGACCATATTAGAAAGCTATCCTGCAGCTAAAACAGGAACAGAATTTACTATTCCATCTACAGTAAAGACAGTAACGGCATATGGTTTTAGCTATGGAAAGAATTTAAAAAAGATAACAATAACAAGTGGTGTAACAACTTTAGGCGATGGGGCTTTTTATGGAATGAAAGCATTAGATGAAATTGCAATACCTAAAAATGTAACTTCTATAGGTTCATTTCTATTACAGAATTGTACAGCCCTTAAAACTTTGAATTTTTATGCAAAAGTAAAAACAGTGCCATATCTTTTATGTAGTGGATGTTCTAATTTGACAAAGGTGGTTATGGATAATTCTGCCATTGAAACATTAGAACCTAGAGTTTTTATGGATTGTGTTAAGCTTTCAAGTGTTACATTGCCTACAGCACTAAAAACAATACAGGTTTATGCATTTAAGAACTGCAAAGCATTGTCAACAATAAGCTATCCAAAATCAATTACATTAATTGAAAGTGGAGCTTTTGAAGGCTCATCAATAACTAAATATCCAACATGGCTTTCAAAGGGAAACAATGGAGATTATGGTATTTTTACAAAAATAAAATATAAAGGTACAGACAAGTACAGTGAAGCCTATAAGGTTTTGAAAATAGTTAACAAAGAAAGAAAAAGCAAAGGCTTATCAGAGTTGAAAATGGATAAAGACCTTCTTGACGTGGCAATGCAGCGAGCAGCAGAAGTGGCACTGTATTTTTCACATACAAGACCTGACGGATCGTCATGCTTTAGCGCAACAGACAAAATGGAAGCGGAAAATATTGCAGGTGGTCAGTCAAGTGCAGATGCAGTAATGACATCATGGATGAACAGTGCAGGGCATAGAGCAAATATTCTTACAAGCTATTTTAAAACAATAGGAATTGGTTGCTTTACTCAGGGTGGAACAGTGTTCTGGGTACAGTGTTTTGGAACAGACACACCGGCAACAGTAAGTCGGCCAGCAGATAAGAACGTAGTGGTTACAGTAACAGTAGACGGAGACTTCTTAAGCAAGACAAAACTTAGATTAGACAGTAGTAGCTATAACCTTAAAATAGGAAACAAAAAAACAGTTAAACTTTATGTACAAAACCCTGAATGGGCATCACAAAATGTATTGTTAGACAACAGTAACTTTACTTTTAAGTCTTACAATACAAAGAAAGCCACAATAAGTGCAACGGGAAAAATAAATGCCAAAACAGTTGGTAAATATAAAATAAAAGCAACACTTAAAAACGCAACAGGAACATCTGTTACAAAAAGTGGAAAGATAACTTTCCCACAGCCTAAAATCAAAGTAACAGTAAAGAAGAAAAAAGCTATTGTTGCATGGAAGAAATTAAAGGCTGCAAAGGGTTACTATGTATATAGAAGGGAAGCAAAAGGCAAAAAGTATACAAAGTGGAAAAAAGTTAAGAATATAAAGAAGAATACAACTGTTAAGTACAAAGACAGCAAGCTTAAAAAAGGCAAGACATATCAGTACAAGGTTGTAGCTTATAATAGAAAGAACAAAGGAACATCAGCAATTAAGAAGATAGTTATTAAGTAGCATCAGAATGATTATACGGATTGCTATGTGCTTAGCACTTTTGACACTGTAATCATACAAAAATCAACGCATATTAAGGCTTATGCGTTGATTTTTGTTTTAATATGTATTAAAATAATTCGGATAGTAGGTGTTAACAACATAGATGTTGACAAGAGCTACACTAAAAAATAAATAATAGGAGAAAGAACATGAAATTATCAAAACTTGTTGGGGACAGATTTAAGGAAAGACCGGCTAACTGTCTTATTGACAGCCATGCATTAATGGTAAGAGGAGGATATATCAAGAACGTAGCTAATGGTATTTACTCACAGTTCCCGCCGATGAAACGTATTTCTCAAAAAATAGAAAATATAATCCGTGACGAAATGGATAAACTTGATGGACAGGAAGTTTTATTCCCTGTAGCATTACCTGGAAGTCTTTGGGAAGAATCAGGCAGATATGAAAGCGTTGGTTCAGAACTTTTAAGATTTACAGACAGAACAGGAAGCAAGATGGTTCTTGGTATGACTCACGAAGAAGCATCTGTACAGCTTGTTAGGGAATATGCTAACAGCTATGCTAAATATCCATTTATGATTTATCAGATTCAGACTAAATTCCGTGACGAAGCAAGACCAAGAGCAGGACTTATCAGAGTACGTGAATTTACAATGAAGGATGCTTATTCATTCCATACATCACAGGAAGATTTGGAACAGTATTATCAGAAAGTTTATGATGCATACAGCAGAATTTTTGCAAGATGCGGTATTCCTGAAGTTGCAATCGTAAAATCAGACTCAGGTATGATGGGTGGTAGCATTTCTCACGAATATATGCTTTTAACACCTGTAGGAGAGGATTCAATTGCAATCTGTCCTGAATGTGGATACAGTGCTAACGTAGAAGCTGCACCAAGCATTATTAAGAATGAAAACAAGATTCCAAAAGAAGAATTAAAAGAAGTTTCAACACCTGGTACAGGTACAATTGAAGAACTTTGCGATTTCTTAAAGATACCTGCAGAAAATACGGCTAAGGCTGTTGTATACCAGAAAAATGCTGATGACAGCTATATTGTTGCATTTATCCGTGGTGACCTTGATATTAATGAAACAAAATTAACTAATGCAGTAGGTGAAGACATTCATCCTGCTGTAATTGAAGATGACAGTATTTTAACAGCAGGCTTTATCGGACCTGTTGGAATTTCAGATAAGGTTACAGTATACTTTGACAATTCTCTTGAAGGAATTGATTATCTTGTAACAGGAGCTAACAAGGTTGATACTCACTACACAGGATTTAATGTGGAAAGAGATTGCCCGGATGCTAAATACGTTGACCTTGCAAAAATCACAGAAGGAGGTATTTGTCCAAACTGTGGCAAGCCTGTTATTAATATTTCAAGAGGTATTGAAGTTGGTAATATCTTCCAACTTGGTACAAAATATTCAAAGGCAATGAACTTTACATACACAGACGAAAATGGTAAGGAACAGTATCCTATTATGGGATGTTACGGTATAGGTGTAGGTCGTATGGCGGCTTCAATTTGCGAAGTAAGACATGATGATTATGGCCCAATTTGGCCAATTACAATTGCACCTTGGCAGGTTCATTTGTGTTGCTTACGTTCAGATGATGCTGAATGTAAGGAAAAGGCAGATGAAATCTATGAAACTCTTCAGAATATGGGAATTGAAGTTATTTATGATGACAGAAAAGCAAGACCTGGAGCGATGTTTGCAGATGCTGACCTTTTAGGTGTACCTGTAAGAGTTGTGGTAAGTCCAAGAAATCTTGCAGAAAATGTAGTTGAAATTTCAACACGTGACAAGTCAATTGACAAGCAGAAGACTCCGGTTGACCAGGCGGTAACAGAAGTTCAAAACATTATTAATAAACTTACAGCAGACATTAATAGCAAAGTTAATAAATAAAACATTATGTACCACGTAGAATTGCGTGGCACATAGTTGTTGCGCACTATAAAGATTAGGGTGTTAAAATAACAAAGTTTTAGTACACCCTATAATTATTGTTACAAAAGAAAAATAACATAGAGAGGATTGGAAAATGAGCGAATATAAATTAATTGGATTGGATATGGATGGAACATTGCTTAACTCAAAGAAAAAGATTACACCGGAAAATATGGCTGCAATCGAGAAAGCATTTAGTCAGGGCAAGGAAGTTGTTTTATCCACAGGAAGATCAGTGGCAGAATTAAGGGAATATACGGATATTATTAAAGGACTAAAATATTTAGTATGTACAAGTGGAGCAATGGTATATGACCTTGAAAAAGAAGAAACAATATATTGTGCTCCTATTCCTAATGAAGTTATAGACAAAGTATCAGAAATAGCAGAAACAAGTGATGTTATGGTAATTCTACAGACAACAGAGGCAATAGCGAAAAAAACAGACTTGGATAATCTTGAACATTTCCATTTGAATGTTTATAAGGAGTTGTTAAATAGTGTAGCAACAAAAGTAGATAATGTTTTTGAATATTGCAAACAAAAAGGACAGTCTGCAAGTAAAATCAACATTTACCATTCTACACCTGAGGCAAGGGAAGTAACAAAGAAAATATTATCAAAATATGATTTGGTATTTAATTATGCAGAAGAAAACTCTCTTGAAGTATCGCCTGCCAACGTTACTAAGGGAACGGGCTTAACATGGCTTTGTAACCATTTGGGATTTGGAATTAATAAAGCAATAGATGTAGGTGATGCAGAAAATGATATTGATGCAATAGCGACCGCAGGTCTTGGCGTTGCAATGGCAAACGCAATTGACAAAGTAAAAGAAATAGCAGATGTTGTTTTGGAAAATGATTGTGATCATAGTGGATGTGCGGAAGCAATAGAGAAATACTTGTTAGGATAAGATTGAAGTAATACAAAGTATAAAGCGATTGGCTTTAAAAAGTGTTAATAAGATTACTCTACGAAAAGTGGGGTAATCTTAATTTATGGAATAATATTATAGAAAAAAGAGAATGCTGTGAAAAAATCTTAATAAGGAAATAATGAGAATATATCAGGCAAAAAAAGCCATAATACCTTTGTTAAAAAAATCAAAAAAATTCAAAAGAGTTATTGACAACCCCTTGAAGTTATGATAAATTATACGAGTTGTCGCTGAGACAACAAAAAAGAATTTTAAAAAGTTGTTGACAGACAAGGAAAATTATGGTAAATTATTCTGGCTGTCGAAAAACGACAGAAATTCTTGAAAAAGAAAAATAAAAAGTTGTTGACAAGCGACTGCAAGTGAGATATAATAAACAAGCTGTCGCAAAGAGACAGCAAACAGGAACATTGATAATTGAACAGCAACCATCCCTGAAAATTCAAAAATAAAATTTTCAGAGCGAACATTGTTAATTCGAGTAATCGAAGCTAACGATTTCCAAAACAACAGTAATGGATGAATGGCTAACGTCATTCTGACAGAACAAACACTTTTAACGAGAGTTTGATCCTGGCTCAGGATGAACGCTGGCGGCGTGCTTAATACATGCAAGTCGAACGAAGCACCTTGGACAGAATCCTTCGGGAGGAAGACCATTGTGACTGAGTGGCGGACGGGTGAGTAACGCGTGGGTAACCTGCCTTGTACAGGGGGATAACAGTTGGAAACGACTGCTAATACCGCATAAGCGCACAGTACCGCATGGTACGGTGTGAAAAACTCCGGTGGTACAAGATGGACCCGCGTCTGATTAGCTGGTTGGTGAGGTAACGGCCCACCAAGGCGACGATCAGTAGCCGACTTGAGAGAGTGATCGGCCACATTGGGACTGAGACACGGCCCAAACTCCTACGGGAGGCAGCAGTAGGGAATATTGCACAATGGGGGAAACCCTGATGCAGCGACGCCGCGTGAAGGAAGAAGTATTTCGGTATGTAAACTTCTATCAGCAAGGAAGAAAATGACGGTACTTGACTAAGAAGCCCCGGCTAAATACGTGCCAGCAGCCGCGGTAATACGTATGGGGCAAGCGTTATCCGGATTTACTGGGTGTAAAGGGAGCGTAGGCGGCATGGCAAGTCAGAAGTGAAAGCCTGGGGCTCAACCCCGGAATTGCTTTTGAAACTGTCAGGCTAGAGTGTCGGAGGGGTAAGCGGAATTCCTAGTGTAGCGGTGAAATGCGTAGATATTAGGAGGAACACCGGTGGCGAAGGCGGCTTACTGGACGATTACTGACGCTGAGGCTCGAAAGCGTGGGGAGCAAACAGGATTAGATACCCTGGTAGTCCACGCCGTAAACGATGAATACTAGGTGTCGGGGGACAATAGTTCCTCGGTGCCGAAGCAAACGCATTAAGTATTCCACCTGGGGAGTACGTTCGCAAGAATGAAACTCAAAGGAATTGACGGGGACCCGCACAAGCGGTGGAGCATGTGGTTTAATTCGAAGCAACGCGAAGAACCTTACCTGCTCTTGACATCCCACTGACAGGTCAGTAATGTGACCCTTTCTTCGGAACAGTGGAGACAGGTGGTGCATGGTTGTCGTCAGCTCGTGTCGTGAGATGTTGGGTTAAGTCCCGCAACGAGCGCAACCCTTGTCTTTAGTAGCCAGCAGTACGGCTGGGCACTCTAGAGAGACTGCCAGGGATAACCTGGAGGAAGGCGGGGATGACGTCAAATCATCATGCCCCTTACGAGCAGGGCTACACACGTGCTACAATGGCGTAAACAAAGGGAAGCGACCCCGTGAGGGTAAGCAAATCTCAAAAATAACGTCTCAGTTCGGATTGTAGTCTGCAACTCGACTACATGAAGCTGGAATCGCTAGTAATCGCGAATCAGAATGTCGCGGTGAATACGTTCCCGGGTCTTGTACACACCGCCCGTCACACCATGGGAGTTGGATATGCCCGAAGTCAGTGACCCAACCGTAAGGAGGGAGCTGCCGAAGGTGGAGCCGATAACTGGGGTGAAGTCGTAACAAGGTAGCCGTATCGGAAGGTGCGGCTGGATCACCTCCTTTCTAAGGAAGAAGAAGTAAGGAATGATGCTGTTCAATTATGAATGTTCCTAAAAGGAACAAAGAAACTTCCGGTGGCGATGCGCCTGGGGGAAACACCCGTCCACATCCCGAACACGATGGTTAAGACCCAAGCGGCCCATGGTACTATGCTGGAGACGGCATGGGAGAGCAGGTGGCTGCCGGATTTAAAAAGAAATCATTCATGAGAATGTTTTACATAGATGCTGGTTTGACCAGTGATTAGATGTTAAAAGAAATTTTAGCATGTAATGACTGATTAAAAACAGTCAACAAGAATAAAAGATTGTACATTGAAAACTACATACTGAAATATCTAGAAATAAATGTTTGTATAAAAACGAACATGCCAATTTCAAGACATCCGAGGCGCATCGAAAGATGCGAAGAAAGAATGAGAAATCATTCAAGAGTAAACACAAGTAACGCAAGTTACAAACTGAGAACAACTCAGACCGACCAACTGTTGCAACGCTATGCAACAGGGTAATGGTTAAGCTAATAAGAGCGCAGGGTGGATGCCTTGGCACTAAGAGCCGAAGAAAGACGTGATAAGCTGCGAAAAGCTGCGGGGAGGAGCAAATGTCCATTGATCCGCAGATGTCTGAATGGGGAAACCCGTCTGGAAGAACTCCAGTCACTGCATGTTGAATACATAGGCATGCAGGGGGAACCCGGTGAACTGAAACATCTAAGTAGCCGGAGGAAAAGAAAGAAAAATCGATTTCCAAAGTAGCGGCGAGCGAAATGGAAGGAGCCCAAACCGGGATGCGTGCATTCCGGGGTTATGGACCGCAACAAGTGACCCGTAAGATAGAAGAATGGCATTGGGAAAGCCAGCCACAGAGGGTGAAAGCCCCGTATTCGAAATCAGAAGGGAGCGAGCGGGATCCGAAGTACTACGAGACACGTGGAACCTTGTAGGAAATCGGGGGGACCACCCCCCAAGGCTAAATACTCCTTAGTGACCGATAGCGCATAGTACTGTGAAGGAACGGTGAAAAGAACCCCGGGAGGGGAGTGAAAGAGAACCTGAAACCCTGTGTTTACAAGCTGTGGAAGAGCTTTACATGCTCAACCGCGTACTTTTTGTAGAACGGTCCGGCGAGTTACTCTTACTGGCAAGGTTAAGCACCAAAGGTGTGGAGCCGAAGGGAAACCAAGTCTTAACAGGGCGAGTTAGTCAGTGTGAGTAGACCCGAAACCGGGTGACCTACCCATGTCCAGGATGAAGTTGCCGTAAAAGGCAATGGAGGTCCGAACACACATCCGTTGAAAAGGGTGGTGATGAGGTGTGGGTAGCGGAGAAATTCCAATCGAACCCGGAGATAGCTGGTTCTCCTCGAAATAGCTTTAGGGCTAGCCTCAATTTAGTCTTGCGGAGGTAGAGCACTGAATATCCTAGGGGGCGTCAAAGCTTACCGAAGATTATCAAACTCCGAATGCCGTAAAGATGATGATTGGGAGTCAGACTGCACGAGATAAGTTGGGTAGTCAAAAGGGAAACAGCCCAGACCTCCAGCTAAGGTCCCAAAGTGAGTGTTAAGTGGAAAAGGATGTGGGATTTCGAAGACAACTAGGATGTTGGCTCAGAAGCAGCCATTCATTCAAAGAGTGCGTAATAGCTCACTAGTCGAGAGGTCCTGCGCCGAAAATGTCCGGGGCTAAACACTACACCGAAGCTGAGGAATGACAATGTCATTGGTAGAGGAGCATTCTTAACTGCGACGAAGCTGTACCGAAAGGAGCAGTGGAGTGTTAAGAAGAGAGAATGCCGGAATGAGTAGCGAGAGTGAGGTGAGAATCCTCACGGCCGAATATCTAAGGTTTCCAGGGTAAAGCTGATCTGCCCTGGGTAAGTCGGGACCTAAGGCGAGGTCGAAAGACGTAGTCGATGGACAACAGGTTGAAATTCCTGTACTGCAATGTATCAGAAATGTGGGGACACAGACAGAGAGCCGGAGCCGGGAATGGAGAAACCGGTGCAAGCGGGGTAGGAGAACAGCAGGCAAATCCGCTGTTCAATTTGAAGACGTGACGCGGAGTGAAATTAAAGTAGCGAAGCCGGTGAGCTGGCTGTCAGGAAAAGCCGCTATTGTGTACATTGTACCCGTACCGTAAACCGACACAGGTGGATGAGGAGAGAATCCTAAGGCCGACGGAAGAAGCATTGTTAAGGAACTCGGCAAAATGGCCCCGTAACTTCGGGATAAGGGGTGCCTACGAAGGTAGGCCGCAGAGAATTGGCCCAAGCAACTGTTTAGCAAAAACACAGGTCTATGCGAAACCGTAAGGTGATGTATATGGGCTGACGCCTGCCCGGTGCTGGAAGGTTAAGGGGAGAGGTTAGACATGAGTCGAAGCCTTGAACTTAAGCCCCAGTAAACGGCGGCCGTAACTATAACGGTCCTAAGGTAGCGAAATTCCTTGTCGGGTAAGTTCCGACCCGCACGAAAGGCGTAATGATTTGGGCACTGTCTCGACAATGCATCCGGTGAAATTGAAGTACCAGTGAAGATGCTGGTTACCTGCGCCAGGACGGAAAGACCCCATGGAGCTTTACTCTAGCTTGATACTGGGATTCGATATTGCATGTACAGGATAGGTGGGAGACTAGGAGACATGAACGCCAGTTTGTGTGGAGTCGCCCTTGGGATACCACCCTTGCAGTATTGGGTTTCTAACATGCAGCCGTGATCCGGCTGGTGGACAATGTCAGGTGGGGAGTTTGACTGGGGCGGTCGCCTCCGAAAGGGTATCGGAGGCGCTCAAAGGTTCCCTCAGAATGGTCGGAAACCATTCGAAGAGTGCAAAGGCAGAAGGGAGCTTGACTGTGACACCGACGGGTGGAGCAGGTACGAAAGTAGGACTTAGTGATCCGGTGGTATAAAGTGGGATTGCCATCGCTCAACGGATAAAAGCTACCCTGGGGATAACAGGCTTATCACTCCCAAGAGTTCACATCGACGGAGTGGTTTGGCACCTCGATGTCGGCTCATCGCATCCTGGGGCTGTAGTAGGTCCCAAGGGTTGGGCTGTTCGCCCATTAAAGCGGTACGCGAGCTGGGTTCAGAACGTCGTGAGACAGTTCGGTCCCTATCCGGCGTGGGCGTAGGATATTTGAGAGGAGCTGTCCTTAGTACGAGAGGACCGGGATGGACTGACCTCTGGTGTACCTGTTGCACTACCAAGTGCATGGCAGGGTAGCCAAGTCGGGAAGGGATAAACGCTGAAGGCATCTAAGCGTGAAGCCCCCCTCAAGATGAGATATCCCATTCGCAAGAATTAAGACCCCTTGAAGACGACGAGGTTGATAGGTCAGAGGTGGAAGTGTGGTAACACATGTAGCTGACTGATACTAATAGGTCGAGGGCTTATCCATGAAGGAAGGAAAGAGGAGTTATCTCCCCGGATGAAGGATTTCAGTGTGTGGTTTTGAGCGTATAATCAAAAAGAATAACAGTTTCAGCGAAGGCTGAAGGAATAATCCTCGATAGCTCAATGGTAGAGCACTCGGCTGTTAACCGAGGGGTTGTAGGTTCGAGCCCTACTCGGGGAGCTTTTTTGCATTAAAAAACAGGTGCGAAAGACGGGGAAGAGGAAAGAAAAGACAGGAAAAAAAAGAACAGGGACAGAGAAAAGAAACAAGGCTCCATGGTCAAGCGGTTAAGACACCGCCCTTTCACGGCGGTAACAGGGGTTCAAATCCCCTTGGAGTCACTAAGAAATTCATACGCCGATGTGGCTCAATTGGCAGAGCAGCTGATTTGTAATCAGCAGGTTAACGGTTCGAGTCCGTTCATCGGCTTTCATGTGAGGACCTGTAGCTCAGTTGGTTAGAGCAACCGGCTCATAACCGGTCGGTCCCGGGTTCGAGTCCCCGCAGGTCCACTTATTGTGATTATTCATGATTGCAATGACATCAGGAGGATGAAACCAACAAGGTTGTGAGAAATCCTGATGAAAACAAATCCAGCACAGCCCGTGAGGACGGGAGAAAACAAACCTAAAGCATGGGATCTTAGCTCAGCTGGGAGAGCATCTGCCTTACAAGCAGGGGGTCACAGGTTCGAGCCCTGTAGGTCCCACTTGTACAATTAAACAGTACAATGCCGGCGTGGCGGAACTGGCAGACGCGCAGGACTTAAAATCCTGTTGTGGCAACACAGTACCGGTTCGATTCCGGTCGCCGGCATTAAGCAAGCATCTCCAAAAGAGGTGCTTATGTGCGTGTAGCTCAGTTGGATAGAGCGTCTGGCTACGGACCAGAAGGTCGTGGGTTCGAATCCTGTCACGCACACTTGCCCCTGATGATCATCAGGGGTTATTTTTTTTATTAATAAACATTCAAGGTGTGAAGTAAAGGACTGCCGTCTGTCAGACATTTTGGGAATAATTACGCCATTGTTGTGAAAAATATTTTCATATGCTATATTATTTAATATTTTAAGCTAAATAAGGGAGTATGAATTATGGATAAGGCATATATTAGAGAACAGAATTTTCATATTGCAACAGAAGATGAAGATATGGAAATTAGAAGAGGCTATAAAGTTAAAAATAGAAGAACATGGTTGAAGTTTTTAGGAGTATCCGTCGTTTTAGTTATAATTGGGATTATTTTTCAAATAATTGCGCATAGGATTTCGCCATGGTTACATTCTAATCCGGGATATTATGAGAAGATATATATTGTGGCGACAATAATTTTTGTTGGATTTAATTTGTTATCTTATGTAATATTAAAGATAAAAGAGCGACTTGAGTATAAGAGCAAAAAGACTCAAATTATTAAACTGAAAGTGAAAACAAAGCTTTATGTTGATGATTTGACGGTTATTAGACAACAGAAATTTTTTATTATTTGTGAGGCTGATGAAGCTTTGATGCAGGATTATGTTATTGTAAATAGAAAGACTGATTTTAATAATATTAAAGAAGGAGATATGGTATATGTAAGAAGGTCAGGAGATGACGGACATTACGTGTACTATTATGTTGCATAATTGGCAGAAAGAGGCATAAATATATTCGGAGTAAAAGGGCATTCTACAGCAATTTGTAGAGGCTCTTTTTTTATTAAAAATGAAAAAGGTTTTCAAATTAATTGACAATTTAGCAGAAGAAGTATAAAATGAAAAGGATTTTCAAATTGGAATTATTGTCAAAGGAGATAAGGAATTGCACTAATGCCTAAAATAAAGGATATTTTGTGCAAAATATATAAGAAAGTATAGAGAGGAATTACTGTGGCAGGAAAGTATAAAACAAAACAGCAGTCAGCTATTAAGGAGTGTCTCGAAATGCACAAAGATGGCTATGTTACTGTTATGGATATAGAAAATTTTTTGAAAGAGAATGACTGTTCAGTGGGACTAACAACTATTTACAGACATTTAGAAAAAATGGAGAAGGATGGTATTGTAACGAAGTTTAGCGTGGAAGGTCAGCCGGGCGCTTGCTTTCAGTACATAGAACAGGGTGAAAATCAGGATTGTTTCTATATTAAATGTGAAGAGTGCGGAGAAGTGACGAAGATGGAATGCCATCATTTGGCGGAGTTATATAGTCACGTGAACGCAGACCATCATTTTAGTATTAATCCTAAGAAAACTATATTCTATGGAAAATGCGAGAAATGCGGAAAGTGTGGAGAAAAAAATAAATAAAATAATGATTTATGAAAGTGTTTATTAAATTATGAAAAGTAATAGAGTTATAAAAGTATTTTCGAAAAATAAAATTTTGAAAAAAGAATTTATTCGAGAAAACAAATTTAGCAGGAAAACAGAATTTTTAAGAAAATCAGTAGTTTTTATTGTGACCATATCTATGATTTTGGGAATGACTGGTTGCGGCAAAACTACTGAAAAAGAAGATAACTATAGATTGAAAATAGTGACTTCTCTTTTTCCATATTATGATATGGCAAGAGCGGTTATAGGGGATGTTAAGGGAATTGATTTAAAGATGACTGTTACACCGGGACAGGACAGTCATTCTTTTGAACCAACACCTAGCGATGTTATTCAGATGGAAAATGCGGATGTGCTTATATATAATGGTGGTTCACTTGAAACATGGATTGATACGTTGCTTGATTCCTTAAATAATAAGAATCAGATTCAGATGAAAATGATGGATTATGTTGACGTTCTTAATGAAGAGATTGTGGAAGGAATGGATACAAGATTCGAAGAACACGACCATGATGAGCACAGTCATAAAGAAGACAACCATAACAAGGAAAAACATAAAGAGGATAGTCATAGCGAGGAAAATCATAAGGAAGATAATCACAGTGAAGATAGTTCAAATGATTCGGAGTTTCATAATGAAGATTCAGAAGAGGAACACGAAGAAACAGATGAACATATATGGACTTCACCTGTTAATGAAATAATTATGACAGAGAAAATCTGTGAAACATTAAGTAAGGCTTTGCCAGAAGAAAAAGAAAATTTTCAGAAGAATGCTGAAAACTATATAAGTCAGTTAAAAGAGCTGGATAATGAATTTAGAACTATTGTCGAAAATGCTAAGATTAACGAAATTATTTTTGCGGACAAGTTTCCGTTACAGTATTTTGCAAAGGAATATGGCTTAAAGTATTATGCAGCTTTTCCGGGATGTGGAAGTGATATGGAGCCTAGTGCCAAAACTATTGGGTTCCTTGTGGACAAGATTAAGGAAGACAATATTAAGGCTGTATTTTATTTGGAATTAAGCAGTCATATTGTGGCGGACGCAATTGAAACTGACACAGGAGCAAAACCGCTTCAGTTTAATTCCTGTCATAATATTACGCAGAAACAGTTTGACAGCGGAGTAACTTATGTTGATTTAATGAAGGAAAATGTTAATAACTTAAAAATAGCATTAGGAGAATGATAATGATTTTTGAATGTAAAGACGTAACGTTAGGTTACGAAAATAAAGTAGTTGCAAAAAATTTGAATTTTAAAATCGACCAAGGAGATTATCTTTGTGTTGTTGGTGAAAATGGTACAGGAAAAAGTACACTTATAAAGACATTATTAGGGTTGATTAAACCTTTAAATGGCGAAGTTATTGCCAATGTGCAGGGAAAAAATCACAAAGGAGTAGGATATTTGCCACAGCAGACACAGGCACAGAAAGATTTTCCGGCAAGTGTTTGGGAAGTAGTTTTGTCAGGGGTGCTAAATAACGATCATAGATGTCCATTTTATAATAAGAAAGACAAGGCAGAGGCTGAAAAAAATATGGAGAAGCTTAATATTTTGGATTTGAAAAAGCGTTGCTATAGAGAGTTGTCAGGAGGACAGCAGCAAAGAGTTCTTCTCGCAAGGGCACTTTGTGCAACAGACAGCGTTTTGATTTTGGATGAACCTGTAACAGGGCTTGATCCGGCAGCTTCAATGGAGCTTTATGAAACTATAAAGGATTTAAACAAGAAAGAGAATGTAACAATTATTATGGTTAGTCATGATATAAAGAATGCTTTAAATTATGCAACACATATTTTGCATTTAGAACAGGAAAATGATTTCTTTGGAACAGTTGAGGAATATAAGAAATCAAATGTTTCAAATATGTTTTTGGGAGGTGCAGCAAATGATTAGTGAAATGTTTGCCCATGGATTTATACAGAGGGCTTTTATCGGAGGAGTATTGGTATCACTTTGCGCAGCTCTTTTAGGCGTCAGCCTTGTTTTAAAAAGATATTCAATGATAGGTGACGGTTTGTCACACGTTTCATTTGGAGCATTGTCCATAGCAATAGCTTTGGGATTTGCACCAATTAAGTTTTCAATACCAATTGTTATAATTGCAGCCTTTTTCTTACTTAGATTGGCAGAAAACGGTAAGATGAAAAGTGATGCGGCAATAGCTATGGTGTCAGCTTCATCACTGGCAATTGGTGTTATTGTTACATCGTTAACAACAGGACTTAGCACAGATGTGTGTAGTTATATGTTTGGTAGTATTTTGGCAATGTCTAAAGATGATGTTATTTTTAGTGTTGTACTGTCTGTTGTTGTACTTATAATGTTTGGATTTTGCTATCATAGAATTTTCGCAGTGACTTTCGATGAAAGTTTTTCGAAAGCAACAGGTGTGAAAGTTGGAATGTACAATACACTTATTTCTATTTTTACGGCGGTAACTGTTGTACTTGGAATAAAAATGATGGGAGCAATGTTGATTTCAAGTCTTATTATTTTTCCGGCGCTTACTTCAATGAGAGTTTTTAAAAGCTTTTTAAGTGTAACGATATGTTCTGCAATTCTTGCGGTAATAAATTTTACGGCAGGTTTGCTTTGTTCATACGCTTTTTCAATTCCTGCCGGAGCAAGCGTTGTTGTTGCTAATTTGTGTATGTTTATTATATTTTGCATTATTGGAAATTTGGCATTTCTAAAGAGAAAATAGTCAGGTATAATAGTGTTATGTTAAAAGATGTTGTCAAAGTGTATTAGATAATTATGCATAAAATATGTTTATTTATGGCAGTGACAGGTTAGGAGGAAAAATGGATATTAACGGTTTTATAGAAGAGTTGGATAGTTTGTATACGGAAAGAAGAATTAACGATGTCGAGCCATTTTTCAATGAAAGCATAGAACAGGCAAAAAAAGAAAATGACTTGGCAGCTCAGTTTACAATTCTTAATGAAATGATGGGATTTTTCAGGGATACAAGTCAGTTTGAAAAGTCTATTAAGGCATGTAATGATTGCATAGAATTAATGAAGAAAATGGGGATTGAAGGAACTGTGGATTATGCTACTTCCCTTCAAAATGTGGCAAACGCTTACAGAGCGGCAGGAAAACTTGCGGAATCTTTAGAAGTTTATAAAGAAGTTTTTTCTATATATAATGAGAATATTCCAAGTGATGATTATAGAATGGCAAGTCTTAACAATAACATTGCTCTTTTGTATCAGGAGATGAATGATTTTCCTATGGCAGTCCAACATCTTAAAAAGGCACTGTCCATTATAGAAAAAATAGAAGGAATGGATATTGAAGTTGCCACAACTTATACAAATCTGGCAGCGTCATTGATTGAAATTAATCAGGCAAGTCAGGCGGAAGACTACCTTAAGAAGGCTTTGGAAATATTTGACAGAGATGAAGTGAAAAACTTTCATTACAGCGGAGCCCTTTGTGCCATGGCAAGTGTTAAGTGTAGCTTAAATCAGTATGAAGAGGCAGCTAAATTATACGAAAAGGCGTTGCCGGAGATAGAAGCAAATATGGGACGTGGCAGTGCTTATAATATTACAAAAGAAAATCTGGCAAAGGTTTTTGACAAAATAAAAGAAGAAAAGAAAGAACTTACAGGTATAGAGCTGGCAAAAAGTTTTTATGAAGAGTACGGCAAGGATATGATTCATAATAATTTTTCTGAATATGAGGACAAAATAGCGGTGGGATTCGTTGGGGAAGGTTCAGAGCGATTTGGCTTTGATGATGTTTATTCAAGAGACCACGATTTCGGCCCGGGATTTTGTATGTGGATTACGGAAGATGTTTATGAGAAAATCGGTGAAAAACTTCAGGATGAATATAACAAACTTCCAAAAAGTTATAAGGGCATTACAAGAGTTGACACCATTATGGCTGAAGGAAGAGTGGGCGTTTGTGTAGTTGAAGATTTTTATAAAAAGTATACAGGTTCTGGAGATGGAAATCTAACATTAGAACAATGGATTAATCTTGAAGATTATAAAATTGCAACAGTTACTAACGGTGAAGTTTTTAGGGACGATTTAGGATATTTTTCTAAGATAAGAAGAAAATTTGAAAATCAGCCTTTTCAGGCAAGACTTGTTAAGCTTGCAAGACAGCTTGGGGCAATGGCTCAGACAGGTCAGAGCAATTATGAAAGAGCAATGGCAAGGAAAGATTATGTAACGGCACAGATTTGCATTTCTGATTTTATGAAAGAGACAATGAAATGTGTGTACATTTTAAATAATAAGTTTGCACCGTACTACAAATGGCTTTTTAAGGGAGTTAGTAGATTGGATGGAACTGAGAAGATTGTTTCATTGCTTGAAAAATTAAGTCAGCTTCCTGCTCAGAAGAATGCTTGGGATGGTTATTTGTATGACAATACTAAGTTTAATGAAAAAGATGAAAAAGCCATTATTATGGAAGAAATAGCAAAAATTATAATTGATAAATTATTGGAACTAAAACTAATAAAGAATAGAAATTCAAACTTTTTAAATGACTATGTGAGACCAATTATGGATTTGGCAGAAGGGAAAGTTGAAATGTTTGACAGAGAAAAAACAATAGATAAAATAGTAAAACTTGAATTTGAAGCTTTTGATAAAGTGCAGAATGTTGGTGGAAGAGCGTCTTGTCAGAATAATTGGCCTTTCTTCTATGTTATGAGAAAGAGTCAGTATATGACTTGGACAGATGAAATGCTAGAGTGCATTTGCAATCTTTGGGAAGAAAACAAGGCTAAGGGTTGGAATATGATTACCGAGAAATATGGAAGAATGATGGAACATACTTCACCTGAAGAATATAAGAAGATTAAAGATAATTTTCCTGAAAAATCGGAGAGAACAATAGCAATTGTAAATCAGATTGCACAGATTCAGGTAGACTGGATGAAGGATTTTGCTAAGAGTTATCCAAAGCTTGCATCTAATGCAAGGGATATAACAAGTGATGCTGATCAGATTGATAACACTTCTTATGAAACTTATTTAAAGGGAGAGTTATTAACATATTCAGAAGAATTGTTGAAACTTTATGCACAATTTATTGTAAATCTGGCAAGAGAGGGAAAAAATCTTGCATATATGACTATAGAAAATACAGCACATTTACAGGGATATGCAACATTGGAAGCTGCAGAAAGTAGCATAAGATAAGTTTTGTAAATGTTAAGAGAAAGGAGCGTATGACCATATTTTCTTAATATGGCATACAAAATAAATATGGCATTTTTACCAATATCCAAAGAGGATATGAAGGAAAGAGGAATAGAGCAGTTAGATTTTGTGTTTGTAATAGGGGATGCTTATGTAGACCATCCATCTTTTGGACATGCTATTATAAGTAGAGTTTTGGAAGCTAATGGATATACAGTTGGTATTATTTCACAGCCTGATTGGAAGGACGATGAAAGCATTAATGTTTTGGGAGAACCAAGATTGGCATTTCTGGTAATGGGTGGAAATATGGATTCAATGGTTAATCATTACTATGTTTCAAAGAAAAGAAGAGATAGTGATGCCTACACTCCGGGCGGAGTAATTGGAAAAAGACCGGATCATGCAGTAGTTGCTTATTGTAATCTTATTCGCAGAACTAACAAAACAAAGCCGATTATAATAGGTGGTATTGAGGCAAGTCTTAGAAGAATGGCGCATTATGATTATTGGAGCAATAGTTTTAAACGTTCAATTTTATTGGATAGTCAGGCAAATCTTTTAACTTATGGAATGGGTGAAAAGTGTATAGTTCAGATTGCAGATGCCTTGGCAAGTGGTATGGATGTTACGGATATTACTTATATTCCGGGAACTGTTTTTAAGACTAAAAATATAGAACTTGCTTATGATCCAATAATTCTTCCGTCTTATGATGCCATGAAGGAAGACAAATTAGAGTATGCAAATAGTTTTAGGGTTCAGTCTGAAAATACTGATCCTTTTAATGGAAAAACTTTGGTGGAACCTTATCCAAACGGAGTTTATGTTGTACAGAATCCACCCCAGGAGCCCTTAACAAGACAGGAAATGGATGATATTTACGACCTTCCATATGAGAGAACTTACCATCCAAGTTACGAGGCTTTAGGTGGGATACCTGCCATTCAGGAAGTTCAGTTTTCATTGGCAAGTTGTCGTGGTTGTTTTGGGGCATGTAGTTTCTGTGCCATAACATTCCATCAGGGAAGAATTATTCAGTCAAGAAGCCACGAATCAATCATAAATGAGGCAAAAAAAATTATTGATATGCCTAATTTTAAAGGATATATTCATGATGTTGGTGGCCCTACAGCTAACTTTTATCATCCGTCATGTAAGAAGCAGTTAAAATCAGGTGTGTGTAAGCATAAGCAATGTCTTTTCCCACATCCTTGTAAGAATCTGAATGTTGACCACAAGGATTATTTAAGTCTTCTTAGAAAGTTAAGAGAATTGCCTAAGGTCAAAAAAGTATTTGTCCGTTCAGGTATTAGATTTGACTATATTATGGAAGATAAAGATGATACTTTCTTTAAAGAGCTGGTTAAATATCATATTAGTGGACAGCTTAAGGTAGCTCCTGAGCATATTTCTGATAAGGTTTTGTCTTATATGGGAAAACCTCAGAATTGTGTTTATGAAAGTTTTATCACTAAATATAAGAAACTTAACGAAAAAGAAGGAAAGAACCAGTTTGTTGTGCCATATCTTATGAGTTCCCATCCGGGCTCTGATATGACAGAGGCAGTGAAGTTGGCTGAGTACCTTAGAGATATTGGCTATAATCCCCAGCAGGTTCAGGATTTTTACCCTACACCGTCAACAATGTCAACTGTAATGTACTATACGGGAGTTGATCCGCGAACAATGAAGCCGGTGTATGTTCCAAAAAATCCGCACGAAAAGGCAATGCAAAGAGCCCTTATGCAGTACAGAAATCCTGCAAACTACGACTTAGTTAAAGAAGCACTTCATATAGCAGGAAGAGAAGACCTTATAGGTTTTGGCAAGGAATGCCTTATTAAACCCAGACAGTTTAAATATGAGAAAAACTATGGTGGAAACGGCGGAAAAGGTAACGGAAAGTCTAAGGATTCACGTAAGGATGCGCGAGGTAAGAATTTTTCAGGCAAAGATTCCTCAAATAACAAGAATGGTCGTGGTAAGAATTTCGCAGATAAAGACAACCGCGGAGGAAAAAATTCAGTAAATAATAAAAATACCCGCAGTGGTAAGAATTTTGCAAATGACAAAAATGCCCGTGGCGGTAAGGTGCAGACAGGTAACTCACATAATGGCAAAGTGCAATCCGGCAATTCACGTAATGGTAAAGTACAATCCGGTAATGTGCATAACGGAAAGTCCGGCAGGAAATCTAGCAAGAGACGTTAAAGTTTCTATTTGAATCCTAAATTTAGAGTGGTATACTATGTTAGGTAGAAGATAGTTAATTAATAATTAAAATATAGGAGGCAAACAATGGACATTAAAGTATTACAGAAAGACATGATAGCTGCAATGAAAGCTAGAGACAAAGCTAGAAAGGAATCAATTTCAGCATTGATTCAGGCAGTAAAGAAAGCAGGAATTGATGCAGGCTGCAGAGATGATATTCCTGAAGAAATGGTAAACAAAGTAATTCTTAAAGAATTAAAAACTGTAAAGGAACAGATTGATTCATGTCCTGCTGACAGAACAGACTTAATAGAAGAATACCAGGCAAGATATGATGTATTCAACGAATATGCACCAAAGCTTATGAGTGCAGAAGAAGTTGAAGCAGAATTAAAAGAAAAATTTGCAGACGTAATTGCAACAAAGAACAAAGGCCAGATAATGAAAACAGTAATGCCTGCATTTAAAGGCAGAGCAGATGGCAAAGTAATCAACCAGATAGTTGCAAAAATGTGCCAGTAAATAATAGAAACAAATGAGAAGAAATGCAAGACATGTGTTTCTTCTTTATTTTTTTGCGTGTAGGCAAGGATATATGTCTACAAACAGATTGATTTTGTTATTTTGCTGCGTTCGTTATTGATTGTGGCCAGGGTGTTTTGCACCCGTACCCCGATATAGAAATTATCTTGATTTTCGGGGTACGAATTTTACAATTTTAAATGTAACATAGCACGTATAAGTGATATTTTTTCCTGGCTGTACCCCGCTATAGAAATTATCTTGATTTTTGGGGTACATATTTAGCAATTTTACATCTTGAGA
This sequence comes from Eubacterium ventriosum, assembly GCF_025150745.1. NCBI lineage: Bacteria > Bacillati > Bacillota > Clostridia > Eubacteriales > Eubacteriaceae > Eubacterium > Eubacterium ventriosum. The sequence goes on along the minus strand of NZ_CP102282.1, from coordinate 174,079 downwards.
CATAACTTATTGTATATATCAATAATAAAAGTACCCCGATATATAAAAAATTCTCAAAATCGGGGTACATTTCATTAAATCTGTTACTTGAAAATACAACATAATATATAAATGCAACGAAAATGTACCCCGATATTTTAAATCATCCAAATTTCGGGGTACATTCTCCAAATTCTTCTTGATTTTATATACAGTCAGAGATGGGAATGGCAAACGTGTTTGCCATTCCCATCTCTGACTGTATACAACTTTCGACATTTTTACATTTTTCCCGAATATTTTAAATAGATTTAACATAAATGCGCTATTGCATTTAACGAAATTTAAATAGTATATATGTGTACCCTGAAGGAAACAAAAAATAAGTTCCTTCAAAACATATTAAAAATTTACTTGAAAACGAGGAGAAAATTGAAAATGAGAAAGAAAGTTTTAGCAGTAGTATCTGCATTGGTTATTACAACATTAGCATTCACAGGATGCGGCAACAACAAGAGTGCAAGCAGTGACAATGGTTCTGATTCAGGAGCTAAGTCACAGGCAATCACAGTAGTTTCAAGAGAAGAAGGTTCAGGAACTAGAGGAGCTTTCGTAGAACTTCTTGGAGTTGTAGATGAAAACGAAAATGACATTACAGTAAGTTCAGCACAGATTACAAACAGCACATCAGTAATGCTCCAGAAGGTAGCACAGACAAAGAGTGCAATCGGTTATGTTTCACTTGGTTCTTTATCAACAGACGTTAAGGCAGTTCAGGTTGACGGTGTTGACGCAACAGCAGAAAACGTTAAATCAGGTGATTACAAAGTATCAAGACCATTTAACATTTGTTACAAAGAAGATAAGTTATCAGACATTGACAAAGACTTCATCTCATTCATTATGAGCAAAGAAGGACAGCAGATTGTAAACGACAACGGTTACATCGGAGTTGAAGCAACAGAATCATACAAGGCAAGTGGTAAGAAAGGAAAAATCACTTTAGCAGGTTCAACATCAGTTGCGCCATTAATGGATAAGTTAAAAGATGAATATGTAAAACTAAACGCAGACGCTTCAATTGAAATTCAGGAATCAGGTTCTTCAGCAGGTATTCAGTCAGCAATCGAAGGTGCAACAGAAATCGGTATGTCATCAAGAGAATTAAAAGATGAAGAAGCAAAAGAATTACAGGTTCAGAAAATTGCATTAGATGGTATCGCTGTAATTGTTAACACAGAAAATCAGGTAACAAACCTTACATCAGATCAGATTAAGAAAATCTACACAGGTGACTTAACAGACTGGGCTGATGTTCAGTAATAAAATCTGCATATAAGGGTACAGGCAGAGGGATTAAAATTCCTCTGCTTTTAGTGAATGAAGGAGAAAATATTTTGAATAAAGTATTAGATTTTTTAATGAAAATAGTATTTCTTGTATGCGCATGTATATCTATTGCAGCAGTTATAACAATTTGTTTATTTATGTTTGCAAATGGTGTGCCGGCAATTAAAGAAATAGGAATAACAAAGTTCCTTTTTGGAACACAATGGCGTGTGTCACAAAATCTTTTTGGAATATGGCCAATGATTGTAGGCAGTATTTATGTAACAGCAGGGGCAATGATAATTGGTGTTCCAATTGGACTTTTAACAGCAGTATTTCTTGCAAAATACTGTCCCAAAAAATTATATAAATTTATCAAACCAATAATTAACCTTATGGCAGGGATTCCTTCTATTATATACGGATTCTTCGGACTGGTTGTTATTATTCCAATTATTCAGGAAATGTTTGGAACAGCAGGTGACGGTATACTTGCAGCATCAATTCTTCTTGGAATGATGATACTTCCAACAATTATTAACACAGCAGAATCATCAATTGTGGCAGTACCGGAAGCATATTATGAAGGAGCGCTTGCCCTTGGTGCAACAAAGGAAAGAAGTATTTTTAAGACGGTAATACCGGCGGCAAAGTCAGGTGTTATGTCAGGAATTATTCTTGGAATGGGTAGAGCCATAGGTGAAACAATGGCAGTTGTAATGGTTGCCGGGAACCAGGCAATTATACCGGACAGCATTACAAGTGGTGTCAGAACACTTACAGCCAATATCGTACTTGAAATGGCTTATGCCACAGGATTACATAGAAGAGCATTAATTGCTACAGCAGTAGTATTGTTTGTATTTGTATTAATTATAAATGTATGTTTTTCAATAATTAATAGGAGGTCTGAATAATGGAAAAAGAAGTAAAAGCAGTAGGCAGAAAAGCTCCTATAGTAAAAACAAACAGCAAGTTAAAAGAATATTTAAGAAAACCGGGCTCACTTATTATGCTGATTCTTATAATGCTTGCAGCGGCAATTACAGTTGGAATAATGGTTTATCTTGTTGCTTACATAGTTATAAGAGGTGTTCCCTATATTAATGCAGACTTGTTTGCATGGAAATACAATTCAGATAATGTTTCAATGACACCGGCTATTATTAACACAATTATAATAGTTGCAATGACACTGATTATTTCAGTACCTATTGGAGTGGCAGCAGCAATTTATCTTGTTGAGTATGCAAAGAGAGGTTCAAAACTTGTAAAAATCATAAGAGTTACAACTGAAACATTGGCAGGCATACCTTCAATTGTTTTCGGTTTGTTCGGTTTCCTTGCATTTGTTCTTGCCTTACATTGGGGATATTCATTAATAGCCGGAGTTTTAACACTGGCAATAATGGTTTTGCCAACAATTATAAGAACAACAGAGGAAGCGCTTATTGCTGTGCCAGACTCATTTAGAGAAGGCAGTTTTGGTTTAGGTGCAGGAAAACTTAGAACAATATTTGTTATTGTTTTGCCGGCAGCAGTTCCGGGAATTTTGTCAGGGGTTATTCTTGCAATAGGAAGAATTGTTGGTGAAAGTGCAGCACTTATTTTTACGGCAGGTTCAGTGGCGGCAGTGCCTTGGGGCTCGGGCAAGTTTTTCTTATCTTCAACAAGAACTTTGGCAGTTCATATGTACTGCTTATTGTCAGAAGGACTTTACACAAATCAGGCTTATGCAACAGCGGTAATACTTTTGATAATTATTTTAATTATTAATGGTTTATCGGGCATACTTGCAAACAAGATTGGAAAGGAAAATAAATAAATGGGAAAAATAGATATAAAGGACATGGACCTTTTTTACGGAGATTTTCATGCCATAAAGGATGTAAATTTATCAATTCCAAAGAACCAGATTACAGCATTTATAGGACCTTCAGGATGTGGTAAGTCAACAGTACTTAAATCACTTAACAGAATGAATGATCTTGTAGTGGATTGTAAAATACAGGGAAAAATAACACTTGATGGTGTTGATATATATAAAGACATGGACGTAAATGACTTAAGAAAAAGAGTGGGAATGGTATTCCAGAAAGCTAATCTTTTTCCAATGAGCATATACGATAACATTGCATATGGACCAAGAACTCACGGTATCCGTTCAAAGGCAAAACTTGACGAAATTGTTGAGCGAACATTAAAACAGGCAGCAATTTGGGATGAAGTAAAAGATTCATTAAAGAAAAATGCCCTTGCAATGTCAGGTGGCCAGCAGCAGAGACTTTGTATTGCAAGAGCTTTAGCAGTTGAACCAGAAGTGTTATTAATGGATGAACCAACATCAGCACTTGATCCTATTTCTACATCAAAGATTGAAGATTTGGCAACAGAATTAAAGAAGGATTACACAATTGTTATGGTAACTCATAACATGCAGCAGGCAGCCAGAATATCAGACAATACAGCTTTCTTCTTGTTGGGAGAGGTTGTTGAATATAGTGACACAGAGCAAATGTTCTCAATGCCTAGAGACAAGAGAACTGAGGATTATATTACAGGAAGGTTTGGTTGATGATATGAGAAATAAGTTTGATGAACAGCTTGACAATCTAAATAATGAATTAATTAAAATGGGTAAACTTTGTGAGCAGGCTATTTCAGGAGCCATCAAAATTACAATGGAAGATGACCATGAAGAATTAAAAAGAGAAGTATTGGAAACAGACAGCGAAATTGACAAAAAAGAAAGAGATATTGAATCTATTTGTATGAAACTTTTGCTTAGACAGCAGCCGGTAGCAAGGGATTTAAGAGTTATTTCCTCAGCACTTAAGATGATATCAGACATGGAGCGTATAGGCGACCAGGCATCAGATATTGTTGAATTGGCTCAGTATATTAAAAAAAGTGATGTAAAATACAAAACACATTTAAGTGACATGGCAAACGAAGTTATAAAAATGGTAACAAAGAGCATTAAGTCTTTTGTAAAGAAAGATATTGAAATGGCAAGAAATGTTATTGTCTATGATGATGTTGTTGATAACTATTTTGAAGAGATAAAGAAAGAGTTAATAAGAATAATTTCTTCAGGAGAAAGTGATGGTGAAGAATTTATTGATATTCTTATGATTGCCAAATATCTTGAAAGAATAGGCGACCATGCAACTAATATTGCAGAATGGGTTGAGTACTCAATTCTAGGCTATCACGCAGAGTAAATCAAAATAAAACCTAAAACTTTTCAAAAATATATTGTAAAAAATTCAAATATCTCCCAATTTTTACCTGCATTTAACATAAATCTTACTTTCCGGGGCTAAAGTTAATTTAACCTGGAAAGTAAGGTTAATAATATGTTAGTTAGAATTTAATTATTTGGAGGTATATATGATTTATTTGGTAGAAGACGATAGCAGTATTAGAGAATTAGTAATATATGCATTAAACAGTACAGGTCTTGAGGCAAAAGGCTTTGAGAAACCTTCAGAATTTTGGAAGGCAGTTGAGGAAGAAGAGCCAAGTCTTGTAATACTTGATGTAATGCTTCCTGAGGAAAGTGGAATTGATGTTTTAAAGAAAATAAGAAGCAATCCTGCAATTGAGAAGCTTCCGGTAATTATGGAAACAGCAAAAACAAGTGAGTATGACAGAATAAACGGACTTGAAAGTGGTGCAGATGATTATATTTCAAAACCATTTAGCATGATGGAAATGGTTGCAAGAGTTAAAGCGTTAATCAGAAGATCTGAGTACAAGCATGAAGAAAAGGATTATACAATTAATAATCTTTATGTTTGCCCAATAAAGCATCTTGTAAAAGTTGACGACAGGGAAGTTGTCTTAACATTAAAAGAATATGAAATGTTATGCCTTCTTTTAAAGAATAGAGGTATTGTTTTGTCAAGAGAACAGCTTCTTAACAAGATTTGGGGATACTCTTTTGACGGAGAAAGTAGAACAGTGGATGTTCATGTAAGAACTCTTAGGCAGAAACTTGGAACGGCAGGAGATGTTATAAAAACTATCCGTGGAGTTGGTTATAAAATCTCGGCTTAATTGTGATAATAGAAATAAGTGACTTGTGGTAATTATTAAATCTAAATTTAAGAAACTTAATATATTTAATAAATTTTACTTAGATTTAACAAAGAGAATAGTTACAATTTACACTCCCACTATACTATGAATATGTAGACAGGGAAGAAATTACACGGATTGTTACGTGCTTCGCACTCTCACAATCTTACCCCAATATTTGACATTTAGAAAAGTTTTAGGAGGAAAAAATGAACATTTTTGACGTATTATCTCTTATTGGAGGTTTAGCATTATTCCTTTTTGGAATGAATATTATGGGTGATGCTCTTGAAAAAAGAGCTGGGAATCAGTTGAAAAACATTCTTGAAAAATTAACATCTAACAGATTTAAGGGATTTTTGCTTGGGGCAGGAGTAACAGCAATTATTCAGAGTTCTTCAGCAACAACAGTTATGGTTGTGGGTTTTGTTAACTCAGGAATTATGAGTCTTAAGCAGGCAATAGGAATTATTATGGGGGCAAACGTTGGAACAACCATTACATCTTGGATTCTTAGTTTAACAGGGATTGAAAGCTCAAACATTTGGGTTAGTCTTTTAAAGCCAACATCATTTACACCAATTCTTGCAATGATTGGTTTGATAATGATTATGTCAAAGAAAAACTCAAAACGTGCAGATACAGGAATGATTCTTTTAGGATTTGCAGTTTTAATGTTTGGAATGGAACAGATGTCAGGTTCTGTTAGCGGATTAAGAGATGTTCCTGAATTTAGAAACATATTAGTAATGTTTAGCAATCCGGTATTAGGTGTATTGGCAGGTGCATTCTTAACAGCAGTAATCCAGAGTTCATCAGCTTCAGTAGGTATACTTCAGGCATTGGCTTCAACAGGAGCAGTAACATACGGAAGTGCAATTCCTATCATTATGGGACAGAATATCGGAACTTGTGTAACAGCAATTATTTCATCATTTGGAGCAAACAAAAACGCAAAAAGAACAGCAATTGTTCATTTGTCATTTAACATAATCGGAACAACGGTATGGCTTGCAGTATTTTGCTTATTAAATTCAATTATACAGTTTCCATTTATAAGTGATTCAGCCAATCAGCTTGGAATAGCAATTGTTCATACAACATTTAATATTTTATGTACATTATTATTATTCCCATTTGCAAACCAGTTGGAAAAACTTGCATGTATCATTATAAAGGATGCAGAAAAGAAAGAATCATTACAGTTACTTGATGAACGTCTTATGACAACACCTGCAATTGCAATTGACAGATGTAAAAAAGTTGTAATGGAAATGTTTGAGAAAACAATTGAAGGAGTAAGCTGTGCCTGTGACATTTTAAGTGAGTACGATTCAAAAGTAATAGACAAGGTTAAAGAGTACGAAGAAGAAGTGGACAAGTACGAGGATAAGATAGGAACCTATCTTGTAAGAATCAGTACAAGAGACTTAAGTGAAAGTGACAGTAAGAGCGTAAGTGAGTTATTACACATCATCGGAGACATTGAAAGAATTTCAGACCACTCAGTAGGAATAGCAAAGTCAGCAGAAGAAATTCATGATAAAAAATTACATTTCTCAGAAAATGCAAGAAAAGAATTAAAAGTTTTAATTAATGCAGCAAAAGATATTTTGAATCAGTCACAGACAGCTTTTGAAAATAATGATATGGATGCTTCATTAACTGTTGAGGCATTGGAAGAAGTAATAGACCATTTGAAACACCAGTTGAAGAAGAGACATATTGACAGATTAAAAAATGGTAAGTGCACAATTGAGCAGGGATTTATAATGACAGACATTCTTACTTCTTTGGAAAGAATATCAGACCATTGTTCTAACATTGCAGGATGTGTTGAGGAAATTGACCATGACAGTCTTGGACTTCATGCATACAGCAGTGAAATAGATAAAAATCCGGGAAGTAAATTCTATCAGGTTTATACACAGAACAAAGATAAATATGCAATTGACTAGAATTAAGTTAGGTTTATTGCAGATTAAAGAAAGAAGGTTGATTTTATGCATACAATTTATGAAAAATTGTGGCTTATATCTTCAGAACTAAACCATTTAACAAAGGTAAACAAAAAAAGTTTATATATGGCTATAAGTGTTATGTTTTGGATACTTGTGGCAACAATAGTTTGTGTTGTATTGGAAATTTTTTGTAAAATATCTTATATAACATTGGCTGTAATTATTGGTTACGTAGCTGTTATACCGGGATATTTCGGAGCAGTCATGTACATATACAGAAATACAACACCTAAGGATGTTGAGTGAATACAGTGAATGAAAATTAAATAAATATATGGGATAATTAACTATTGTTAATATAAATAATTATTACGGAATATAAACTAAAAAAATTAAATATTTTAATGCCAAAAACTAACTATATAAAACTATTTGTATGTTTTAATTTTTATGGTAAAATTATGGGTGGCCAAACCTTTAATAAATTTTACAAAACAGGAGATAAAGCATGGATAGAAAAGTATTATTTTTAGATTTGGATGGAACTCTTACAAATGATGACAAAAAAGTTACACCTAAAACATTAAAGGCATTGAAGCAAATAATGGAAGAAGGACATATTGTGGCGCTTGCATCAGGACGCCCAACGCCGGGAGTAGCACAGGTTGCAAAAACACTTGAGCTTGATAAGTACGGTGGATATGTTCTTTCTTTTAATGGAGGAAAAGTAATCAACTGGAAAACAAAGGAAGTTATTTATGAGAATGCATTATCAAAAGAATATATTCCTGAATTAGTTGATTATGCAACAGGGAACAAAATCGGTCTTATTACTTATGATGACGATAGCATTGTTGTTGGAACTCCAATAGATGAATATATTGAATTGGAATCATTTATTAACAAGTTGCCTCTTAAAGAGAAAAATCTTGTTGAGTATGTTGATTACAATCCTAACAAATGTCTGTTAACGGCACCGGGCGAGATTGCAGCAGAACATGAAAAGATTCTCTCAAAGAAGTTTGAGGGAAGAATAAGCATATATCGTTCAGAGCCATTCTTTATAGAAGCATTGCCAATGGGAATTGATAAAGCACATTCAATAGAAGTTCTTATTAATCATCTTGGAATTCCAAAAGAGAATACCATTGCCTGTGGTGACGGATTTAATGATCTTACAATGATTAAGTACGCACACGTTGGTGTTGCTATGGCCAATGCTACAGACGTGGTTAAGGAGAACGCAGATTACATTACAAAATCTAATAATGAAGATGGAATAGCTCACGTTATCGAGAAGTTTATTCTTGAAAAATAAAACAAAAATATTAAAGTGTTAAAAAGTACGACTATTGTGAAAGCACAGGTGGGATGAGATTTTGAGACACTGTAATTAAATATAAGGAAAGGGAGAAAAAATGAAACGAGGAAACAAAAGAATTATCGCGGTACTTACTTTAATGTTTGTTGTTCTTATTGGAACAACAGTTTTTGGTGCCGACGAAGAGGCTAAGTATGTTCCACAGTTCTTTGGAACATTTTGGGCACTGGTTCCACCACTGGTAGCCATAGCATTAGCACTTATTACAAAGGAAGTTTACAGTTCATTATTTATTGGAATTGTAATTGGTGGAATTTTTTATTCAGGAGGCTCATTTGAGGGAACAATTGAACATGTATTAGAGGACGGAATAATCGGTTCACTATCTGATGAATATAATGTGGGAATATTAGTATTCCTTGTTGTTCTTGGAACAATAGTTGCACTTATGAATACAGCAGGTGGTTCAGCAGCTTTTGGTGATTGGGCATCTAAACATATCAAAACAAGAATTGGTGCTCAGCTTGCAACTATTGCGCTTGGTTGTCTTATTTTCGTAGATGACTATTTTAACTGCCTTACAGTTGGTAGTGTCATGCGACCTGTAACAGATAAGCATAATGTTTCAAGAGCAAAACTTGCATATCTGATTGATGCAACAGCAGCACCTGTTTGTATTATTGCACCTATTTCTTCATGGGCTGCAGCGGTAACAGGTTTCGTAAAAGGACAGGATGGATTTGTAGTATTTATTAAGTCAATTCCATACAACTATTATGCTTTGCTTACTATTGTTATGATGATTTCAATAGTATTGTTAAAAGTTGATTTTGGCTCAATGGCTAAGCATGAAGCCAATGCAGCAAAAGGAGACTTGTTTACAACAGGTCAGAAGACTTACAAAGAGGAAGAACAGGCTGAAGAAAAGAGAGGCAAGGTTTGTGACCTTGTAGTTCCTGTAGTTACTCTTATTATTTGTTGTATTATTGGTATGATTTATACAGGTGGATTCTTTAAAGGAACAAGCTTTGTTAAGGCTTTTTCTGAAAGTGATGCTTCAGTTGGACTTGCTATCGGAAGTATTTTTGCATTAATGATTACTATTGTATTCTATGTTGTAAGAAGAATTTTAAGCTTCAAGAAGTGTATGGATTGTTTGCCTGAAGGATTTAAGGCTATGGTACCTGCAATTCTTATTCTTACTTTTGCATGGACATTGAAGAATATGACAAGCAGCCTTGGTGCAGCAGAATATGTTGGTGGAATTATGAAACATAGTGCAACAGGTTTTGCAATATTCCTTCCTGCAGTTATATTTGTTGTAGGTTGTGGACTTGCTTTTGCAACAGGTACTTCATGGGGAACATTTGGTATCCTTATTCCTATTGTTGTTCAGGCGTTCCAGAAAACTGATCCTGCAATGATGATTATTGCTATTTCAGCATGTATGGCAGGTGCAGTATGCGGTGACCACTGCTCACCAATTTCAGATACAACAATTATGTCATCAGCGGGAGCGCAGTGCGAACATACAAACCACGTATCAACACAGATACCTTACGCTGCAACAGTTGCAGTTATTTCATTTATCACATACATTATCGCAGGTGCGTTGCAGAAGGCAGCAGGGCTTGGGTGGTTGGCACTTCCAATTGGAATTGTTCTTATGATAGGAACAGTTGTGGGAATAAAAGTGCTTACAGCAGGAAAAGAAGTGGCAGAGTAGATGCGAGATGAAATTATGCAAATGATTGAAAGACAATTTTATCTGAAATTGAGACTTGGAGAGCTGTTAAGATTTGGGAAAGTTGAGCTTTGGAGTTATGTAAACTAGTAGCGGTTAAAATTGAGATTTATACAAACTTGGATAATAGAAATCAAAGTTATGTAAACCAATGATAATTAGAATGGAAGTTATGTAAGTTGATAACGATTAGAATAAAAGTTATGTAAACTGGAAAAACAAGAAACACCACAACTTATTAGATAATTCAATATTGTTGTGGTGTGTAAAGGCAAATTTTAAACAAAATATGTGATTATATGGTTTGCATAAAACAATTTACACCACAAATTAGTATGAATATTGCAATTGTTGTGGTATAAAATTGTTGATTCATATAAAAAGAGACAAGAAACTGGTTGACATAAATTAAAAATATACCACAAAATTATCGAATAATTGAAAATGTTGTGGTGTATGCGGAATAATTATCGTGAAAACCTTGAATTTGTACCATATAGGCAAGAAAGTGTATAGATGGTACAGATATAAGCAAATTGATGAGCAAGAAACTTGAAATCTGTACCATACGGAGAAGAAAATGTGTATATGGTACAAATATAGGCAAGTTGAAGAGCAAGAAACTTGGAATCTGTACCATACGGAGAAGAAAATGTGTATATGGTACAAATATAAGCAAGTTGAAATGCAAGAAACTTGAAATCTGTACCATACAGAGAAAAAATTGCAAATATGGTACAAATATAAGCAAATTGAGCTGTAGCAGACTTAAAATCTGTACCATATAGAGAAGAATATTCATATATGGTACAAATACTAATAAAATAAGAAAATCCCCTAGCATAGTGGTTGAAATCATTATACTGGGGGATTTTTTATCATATTAATGTAATCAAAGTCGCAAGTTATTATTAATTAAACATACTTGAATAATAGAATACTAATACTTCAATTATTTATTTGACGTTGGCAGATATGGTAGAAGAGCTCCTGCCATATTGGAAATAGGCATTGTCTGTAACCATACATGGCCCGGACCTGTAACAACAGTGTTAAACAATCCTTCACCACCGAGGAACATGTTTTTTATACCGGGAACGGTCTGAATATCCATCTGGCATGTTACTGACATAGCGGCAAGATGTCCGGTGTCTATAACAATCTGCTGACCAGGCTGTAATTCGTATTCAATGACATGGCCATCAAATTCTGCAAAAGCAATACCATTACCTGAAAGCTTCTGTAAAATAAAGCCTTCACCACCGAAAAGACCTGAGCCAAGTTTTTTTCTAAAATGCATTGATAATTCAACACCTGCTTCAGAAGCAAGAAAGGCAGATTTTTGAAGAATAATTTCATTCCCCGGAGTGATTTCAAAAGCTTTAATAGAACCTGGAAAGCTTGAAGCAATGGAAATCATTCCGTTAGTACGTTCTGCAGTGTAAATATTCTGAAAAAGAGTATCACCGGATAAGGCTCTTCCGAACATTTTTCCAATACCACCACCGGTAGTTTCCATTTTCATATTAGGTGACATCCAAGCCATGCCACCACCTTCTGTAATAATTTTTTCTCCGGCGTCAAGTTCACAAATAACAACCGGAAGAGTATCTCCCTGAATCGAATACTTCATATTGTCCTCCTGAAAAATTGATAATTTAAAATATTATATCATATAAGTAGTAAAAAAAAACAGTTTATATTAATAAAGCATAATAAAAAATAATATATTACACATTGTAATGTAAAAAATAGACAATAAATATTTAAATAGTACACAAATTCAAAAAATAAACTACAGAAAGTACAATAGCCAAATGATAGTATAAATACAGATAAGGTCGGATACTAGTGTAATTTAAAGGAGGATTGAATTACAAATACAAATAAGAGGAGAGTGTATATGAAACGATATAGCGATGAGTTAGTAAAAAAATTAGGAGAAGAAAAAGAAATTATACAATCCTATGGAACGGAAGTTATTTTTAAGGAAAGTCCGGTAGATGGAAGAAAAGGATACATGGATCCGTATGAAATAAAAGCGTTAGAAAATCAACAGGAACATGTTGGGGAAGAAAAATGCAACGAAATCAGTTTGGAAAAGTTAGCCCAAAGAATGAGAGACTCAATGGGATATCCTAATTTAAATCTTAACGAGACAGAAATTATTACAAAGTGCGAAAGTTTAGTTTTAGAGAAAAATAATGTTGAAATATGGAGATATTACAAAAGAAGAACTGAAAAAAAAGAGAGACCTGCATTAGTAATGATTCATGGAGGTGGATGGATAGGAGGATCTGTAAGTGTATTAGAAAACTATTGCAAATTAGTGGCAGAAAGAGCCGATGCAGTAGTTTTCAGCATTGAGTATAACAAAGGACCTGAAAAACCATTCCCTAATGCTCAGAATGATTGTTTTAACTGCCTAAAACATATTTATGAAAATTATGAAAAGTATGGAATTGATAAAAACAGAATAGCAGTGGGAGGAGATAGTGCAGGAGGAAATCTTGCTTTATCTACAGCTATTAAAGCAAGAAATTCCGGATTAAATTGGATTAAGGCATTAGTTTTGGCATATCCTTGCACAGTAAAATGCGATGCTACAATGGATGGATATGTGTGGAGTGAAGACGTGTATGATTTTTCAGAAGAACAGGGAGATATGGAGAAGAAATTAATTAATTTAGGCCATATGGTTAAATATGGAGAAGATCCTATAGAACTAATGACAATGAAAAATCCACAGGATGTATATAACCCAATATATAGTCCAATGATGGATCCGGATAAAAGCAATATGCCGTATACACTAATGATTAGTTGCGAGTATGATGGATTGAGACAGCAGGATGAATTTTATGTGATGCAATTAAGAAAAGCAGGAAACAAGGCTAAATGTATCAGATATGGAGGAATTTCTCATGCAATTATTGATAGACTGGGACATGTGCCACAGGCGGAAGATATTGTAAATGAAACCGTTAATATTATTAATGAACTATAGGAGAAAAACATGAAATTTTATGAATTGCCAATGGGGAACATAGAAAATAAAGAAATAATTGAAAAACAAAAAATAAGAGAACTTGTAGAGTATGAAAGATATTGTACTGATTATGGACTAAAGGAACAGAGAGAAAAATGTTGGTTTAAGGACGGAGAAATATTTACCACATGGTTTAAGGGGAAAGTTACAGATTACTTTAATGCAAAGCCTACAAAAAGAGAAAATAAACCGGATGAAAAAGAAAGTCATGGACACAAAATTAATAACACAGTTGTATGGTTGAAGGACAAAAAAGCTATTGCTGAAATAATTTGTACATTAACATTTAGAACCTGCTTGGATGGAAAATGGGTAGATATACAATGCAACAGCAGAATGCATTACAGAGTGGAAAAGCGGGATGGAGTATGGGGAATTGTATACATGGAAGGAATATATGAAAAGGATAGAATGGATTCTGTTTTTGGGGATGAACCGTTTTATATAAAAAAGGAACAATTAGAAAAATATAGAAGTAATAATTTTAATATGGCTGCAAGAAGAGATTTGTATGAAGGTGGACTAAAGTATTCAGAACAATGGGCAGGTAAAGATAAACCGGAAACAATTAAGAAATTATATGATGATAGTAGTAATTGGATTTTTAATTAGGAGTAAAAAATGTATATAAAAAAGTTGAAAAATAAAGCTATTAGCAATCCGGATTATCCTGTTGTTAATACGAAATATGGGAAATTAAGAGGAACATGGAGAGATGATTGTTTTGTTTTTAAAGGTATAGAATATGCGAAGGCGAAGAGATTTCACTTGCCTACAGAACCGGATAAGTGGGAAGGAATAAAGGATGCAGTGGCATATGGTCCTGTACCGGATGAAATAAGTACACGTATACCGGGAGACTCTTTTACAGAACCACATTTTTGGTATCCACAAAGTGAATTCTGTCAAAATTTAAATATATGGACACCAAGCATAGAAAAAAATGAAAAACTTCCGGTTATGGTTTGGATTCATGGTGGTGGTCAGGAACATGGTTCAGCAATTGAAATAACAGCTTATGATGGTGAGGAATTGGCAACATGGGGAAAGGTAGTAGTAGTTTCTGTTAACCATAGATTAAATGCTTTAGGGTATTTAGATTTATATGAATATGGCAAGGAATATGAAGAGTCAGGGTATGTAGGAATGATGGATCTGGTAGCATCATTGAAATGGGTTAAAGAAAACATTTCAGAATTTGGTGGAGATCCGGATAATGTAATGCTTTTTGGACAGTCCGGTGGTGGATTTAAAATAATAGAACTTATGCAAATGCCTGCAGCAGATGGTTTGTATCATAAAGTGTCTATACATAGCGGCACAGGAAGAGATTCTACATTTACCCATGAAAACAACAAAGAAGTTGCAAGAGATATAGTTAAGTTTCTTAACATAAAGAAAGAAAATATTTCAGAAATAGAGACAATTCCATATTACAAGCTGGCAAAGGCAATTAATTATGCATATGACAATTTTATGAAGCGTCATGGAGAAAGATTACAGTGGACACCTCCTGTAGACTATAAAAATTATTTCGGAAATCCTCAAATGGCTGGAATGAAATTTAGGGAGGAAACAAAAAGTATCCCTATGATTACGGGTAGTGTTTTGGGAGAATTTGTATCATCGGCAAAACATAATGGGGGTATAGGAGATATTAATCAATGGAAGTCAAAACAAACAATAGATCAGCTTATTGAAAGATATGGGAAGTATACTGATGACATTATACGGGAATTTGGAAAAGCGTATCCAAAAAAAGATCCGGCAAAAGCTTTATATGTTGATGTTTTTATGAGAAAACCTCATAAAGATTTATGCAAAATGAGAGTTGAACAAAACTGTGCAGATACATACAATTGGATGTTATCTTTAGATATGCCGTGTTACGGAGGAACAACACCTTGGCATAACGCAGATGAGGCATATATTTTCCATCATGCAGAGTTTTTTGAATCAGAATATATTCCCGGCATTTCAGAAAAGTTACAGGATGAAATGGCAGGTGCTTTAGTTTCATTTGCTTATACGGGAAACCCAAATCATAAGGGACTACCAAAGTGGAATGTAGCAGAGAAAGATGTAATTCCTACAATGATATTTGATAAAGAAACTGAAGAAAAAATTAATTATGACGATAAATTAATAGAACTGGTGGAAAAAGCAGGAGCTTTAGGACCAGGCGATAAGGGACCAGAAAGATTATATGGTGGAGGCACAAGACTTCACATATAAAGGAAGGATAAGAAAGATATGTTTTGTGATAAATTAACGGAAAAAGCAATAGTTTTAAGTGATAATCCTTTGGCAAAAACAAAAAATGGAAATATAGCAGGCATAAAAAAGAGTAGTACATATATTTTTAGAGGAATAAAATATGCTAACGCAGAAAGATTTCATATGCCGTCTAAAGTTGGACCATGGGAAAATTCAAAACCGGCAGTATCATATGGATATGTATGTCCTGAAAGAACTACTCCTATAGGATATGATGCACAGGTTTGTCCACATTATTATATGCCACAGGATGAAAATTGCCAATATTTAAATATATGGACACAGTCATTAGACAGGAATGAAAAAAAACCGGTAATGGTTTGGATGCATGGAGGAGGATGGAATAGTGGTTCAAGTGTGGAACAATATGCATATGACGGGGAAGAACTGTCTAAGTTTGGAAATGTTGTAGTAGTATCCTTTAATCATAGACATAATGTGTTAGGAAGCTTGGATTTGTCAGAATATGGTGAAGAATATGCGAAATCATCTTATTGTGCAATGGGAGATATAATAGAGTGCCTTAAATGGATAAAGGAAAATATTAGCTGTTTTGGCGGAAATCCTGAAAATGTAATGTTGTTTGGACAATCTGGTGGTGTGGCAAAAATTTTATATACTATGCAATGTCCGGAATGTGATGGACTATATCATAAAGTTGCAATAGATAGTGGTGGAATAAAAGAACAAATAATTCCGGAAGGTTACACTAAGAAACAGATTGCACAAAAACTTGCAAGATTAACTGTAGAAAAGTTAGGACTTTCCAAACAAACCATAAAAAAAATAGAAGAATTTCCATATTGGGATTTGGTTGAAGCAGCTAATCAGGCAGAAGAAAAATTAAAAGAAGAATTAGGCAGGGATTTTTCATGGAGATGGGAGCCAATAGAAGATGGAGAATTAATTATTGGAAGTACGTTAAAGAATGGATTTAGAAAAGAGACTTCTAAAATACCTATGATTATAGGAAACGTTTTTGGAGAAGCTAATTCTAATTTGATTCCAAATAATAAACTTGGAGACGGATATAAGAATCATTGGAGTGACTTGCAGATTCAGACTTTCTGCAAGGAAAAATGGGGTAATGAGTACGAAACAATACTAGAAGAATTTAAAAAAGTATATCCGGATAACAATCCTGCAGACGTATTGTTTATGGATTATAAAGAAAGAGATGGTCAGCTTAATTTAGTGAAAAAAAGACTTGAAATAGGTGGAGATGTATGGAATTGGCTATTTAAAAAAGAGTCAGACTTCAATGGAGGAACAGTGGCGTGGCATTGTTCGGAAATACCATTTGTTTTCCATAATGTTTCATTTATAGAAGCAAGCTTTGAACCTGGAATAAGTGACCAATTAGAAGATATAATGTGTCAGGCATGGGTTAACATGGCATACAGTGGAAATCCAAATGGAGGGTGTGTGCCTGAATGGAACAAAATGCAAAAAGATAACATATATACAATGATTTTTGATGAAAAATGTAAAGTGGAAAAAAATCACGATATAAAACTAAGAGAACTATTAAAAAAAGCAGATAAATAAAAGAGATTATTTAATTACATTATTGTACAGCAACAGGAGGCAAATATGAGTAACTTTAAAGCAGGTGCAGCTAAAGAATGCATAAATCCACCGGAATCAATGTATCCGGCATTATCTTTTATGCCAATTACTTTTGAAGGCGTGTATAAGGATATGTTTGTGAGAGCATTAGTTGTGGAAAATGAAAAAGAAAAAATAGCGATAATAACTTATGATGCGGCTGATATGGCCAGAACAGAGGACTTGAAAAATATTTTATATGACAAATTTGGAATAAAAAGTGAGAATGTAATGTTTGCAGTGACTCATTCTCATGAAGCACCAACATTTGATCAGACACATGAAGGAAATATGGGAGACCCTATAAAAATGAAATGGGTCATTGCATATGGGAATATTGTTATTGAACAGACAGTTAAAGCCGTAGAGAAAGCTATTAAAAAAATGAAACCTGCAAAAATAGCTTTTAAAACAGGAAAGAGCTATATAAATGTTTGCAGGGATGAACAGTTAGAGGATGGAACATGGACTCAGGGAATGGATTTTGCAGGCCCGTGTGACCATGAATTTTTGATTATGCAAATAAGAGATATGGACAATAATATAATAGACCAATTAGTTAATTATGGAGTTCATGGAACATGCTGTTTTCTGAAAAAGAACAAAGCAGGAGATAAGCTTTTAATGTCAGGTGATTTGCCGGGAATGTATAGCGAATATATGGAAAAACGATATGAAGATATGGGAGCAATTTTCCAGTGGTGTTCCGGAGCAGCAGGCAATGTTAATCCTATATATTTCTGTACATATAAAAAATATAATCACGACAAGACTACAAAGGATATAGATACAGGCTATGAAGCATGGGACTACTGTGAAGCTTTAGCACAAAGGCATGCAGTAGATGTATTAAAAGTAATGAGTGAATTTACAGAAAAAGATTTTTCCACTGACTTTGTATTTAAAACAATAGAAAAAAATGTTGCTTTACCCGGACAGGCTTTGGTTAAACCTGACGGATTTAAAGGAATGGTATTACCTAAAGATCAGTCACCGCTATTGAAAATTGTTGATGATAAAGATCAGTATCTAAATTTGAAAGTATCTTCCATTAATGGTATAGGTTTTGTAGGGATGAATGCAGAGCTTGTAGCAGAAATAGGATTAAGATTAAAAGAAAAAGCTCCTTTTGAAAAATTCTTTATAGTTACACATACAGGAGAAAGAATTGGATATCTTCCTGACAAATCAGGATATGACAGAAGAACGTTTGCTTTTTATGCATCCAAAGTTAAAGATGGCGTCACTGAGGAAATTATAACTCCGGTTATAATTGATATGTGTAATGAAATAATAGAAAAATAACTAACAAAATACAGCAAAAAGAAAATTGATTTGGTAAAAAATACCTAGTAAAATGTAAAAAGAATAAATATTGTCTACATTTTAAACAAACACATTGAAAAAATACACATAATCTTGAAATTGAGATATTAAAGGCAAAAAAGTGCTATGTTATTATAAAATCACAAGAAAACAGTGCAGGATGTTTTTAGATAATCTCAAAAAAAGGAAAGGAATAAGTACTATGAAAAAATTTAGAAAGATTGTGGCAATAGGCTTAACTGTTGCAATGAGTGTAGGATTATTATCAGGATGTGGATCTTCAGGAGGATCTTCATCAGACAAAGGAGCAGGCAGTTCATCAGGAGGAACAGTCGACAAAGTTACTATTGGTCTTAACGATAACTGGAACGATATTTCACCATTTGGAACAATGAGTGCAATGAGAACAGCGATTATGTACAATTTTTATGAATATGCAGCTGTAAGAAAAGATTTTGGATGCTCATTAGAGGATATGGAACTTGAATGTGCCAAAGAAATAAATAAAGTAGATGATTTAACATATGATGTAGTTTTCTATGATAACATTAAAGATGCGGCAGGAAACGAAATTACAGCAGAAATCAAATTATCAGATAATCCTTTAGGAACAATTGAATATATTTTAAATATTGTTCCTGTTATTTCAAAAAAGGCTTATGAAGATAGTGGTGATGGAATGACAACAAAACCTGTTACAACAGCAGCTTATCAGGTTAAAGAAATGATAGCAGGTTCAACAATTACATTAGAAAAAAATAAAGACTATTGGCAGACAGATGACTCAAAAAGAAGTTCAGTGTCAACAACTAATGTAGACACTATAGTGTACAAGGTAGTAACAGAGGCATCACAGATGGCTACAGCAATTCAGACAGGCGACATTGATGTTGCTCAGTATATGGATACAACAGCAATTGATCCTTTTTATGCTAATGGAAAAGCAACAAATGGATATCAGGTTGAACAGCTTAACTCAAATATGATGTTTACAGTACTTCCCAATATGTCAAAAGACAGTATTCTTTCAACAAGTAAAGAGTTAAGAGAAGCAATATATTATGCTATTAATGCAGAAGACTGTTTGAAAGCATCATGTGGTGGATATGGAGAAACATTATCAGCCATGGCTAACCCACTTTCAGGTGACTATGTTGAAAGCTGGAAAGATAGAGATTATTATAATTACAACATTGAAACAGCAAAACAGAAATTAAAAGATTCAGGTGTAGATGTATCAGGAAAGACATTAAAGATTTTAACACAGCCGGCATTTAACCTTGACAAAGTAGCTGAAGTTATTCAGGCGGCATTACAGGAAATTGGTATTAATTCAAAGATTGTGAATGTGGAAGATGCATTATATCAGACATATAAGACAGATTCAAAACAGTTTGACTTAATTCTTGATATTAAGGGAACAGATGATTATTGTACATTCCCATGGAGCTTATTATTTGATAACAGAAGCTTTGATGGACAGACAGCTAACTTTATTAAAGATGATAAATTACAGGAATTAATGGAAAAATCCTTATCAACAGACACACATAATGAAGATTCAGTAAATGAATTTGAAACATACTTAGATGAAAATGCGTATGCATATGGTTTATTTACAAGAGCAAATTACATAGTTGCAAAATCAGGCAAAGTAAGTAAATTTGCATACTTCTCAGGAACATATATTCTTCCTGGAAGTTGTGAATATTAAAAAGATATAACCTGTAATAGATGCATACAGACAGATAAGAAACATAAAAGTGCCATATAATTGATGTGTAAAATAAAAAAATTATATGGCACTAATGTTGAAAGAGAGAAAAATATGGGCAGATATATTATAAAAAGAATATTATGGATGATTCCAATATTGATTTGTGTTGCAATACTTGTATTTACAATGATGTACTTTGTGCCAGGTGACACTGCACAAATAGTTTTAGGAAGCTCAGCAACACCGGAACAGTTGGAACAATATAGAGAATTACATGGCTTGAATGCTCCATACATATCAAGACTTGTATCATATTTAGGTTCATTATTACATGGAGATTTTGGAACATCATATATTTATAGCACATCTGTAATGTCAGATTTGCTTACTAGATTTCCGAGAACATTTATTATAGCAATTGGAACGGTTATTATTGGAGTAGTTGTTGGTGTCCCTTTTGGAATATGGGCAGCAATTAAGCAGGATTCAATAGCAGACAGATTAATTCTTATTATCTCACTGGTAGGTGCATCAATGCCTAGTTTCTGGTTAGGATTAATGCTAGTTATCTTATTTGCATTAAAGCTTGGTTGGCTTCCACCATTTGGAATAGGTGGTGCGCAGTATTATATTCTACCTATTATAGCAAATGGTGTAGGAGGTTTTGCATCAAACGCAAGACTTGCAAGGTCAAGTATGCTGGAAGTAATAAGATCTGATTATGTAACAACAGCAAGAGCAAAGGGTGTATCAGAAAGAAAGGTAATATTAAATCATGCATTGCCTAATGCACTTATACCAATTATAACTTCTGCAGGTTCATGCTTTGGATTTATGATTGGCGGTACAATGGTAATTGAAAGTGTTTTCTCAATACCGGGAATTGGAATGTATATGACAACAGCTATTTCAAACAGAGATTACAATGCGGTTCAGGGATCAGTTATTTTTATTGCAGTTTTATTTAGTATTTGTATGTTATTAGTTGATTTACTTTATGCCTTTGTTGATCCAAGAATTAAATCTCAATATGAAGGACAAAAGAAAAGGAGGAAGAAAGCATGAGCAGTAAAGGTACTGAAAAAATAAAAAAGAATAGTGCTTCTAAAGCTGTAGCTATCCGAATTTTTAAAAATCCAATGGCAATTGTAGGAATACTTCTTGTAATTATACTTTGTTTTGCAGCAGTTTTTGCACCAATACTTACACAGTATTCACCAACAAAGGTTACGGTTTCAGATGCTTTTTTAACACCTTCTTTAAAACATTTTGCAGGAACAGATGATTTAGGAAGAGATATATTTACAAGATTACTTTATGGAAGCAGATATTCAATACTATTAGGCGTGGCATCAACGGCAGGAGCATTGATTATAGGTATATTTATAGGCTCCATATCAGGTTACTTTGGCGGACAGGTTGATAATATCATAATGAGAATATTAGATGTAATACAGTCTATGCCATCAATGCTTTTTGCAATTATTATTTCAGCAGTATTAGGAGCAGGATTTGTTCAGACAATTGTAGCTTTAAGTGTTGCATCCATACCGGGAATGGCAAGAATGATGAGAGCAAATATATTGTCTGTAAGAGATATGGAATATATCGAAGCAGCAAAATCAATAAAGTGTTCAAATGCAAGAATAATTATGAAACATGTAATACCAAATGCTTTATCTCCAATGATTGTAACAACAGCTAACCAGATATCATCAAATATTTTGATGGCAACAGGTTTAAGTTATATTGGATTAGGAGTTCAGCCACCAACCCCTGAATGGGGAGCAATGTTAACTGCTGGAAGAAACTTTATAACAACATCTCCACATATGGTATTATTCCCAGGAGTATTTATTTGTCTTTTCACAATGGGATTTAACTTATTTGGAGATGCACTAAGAGATGCACTTGATCCAACACTTAAACATTAAGGGAGGCATATAAATGAGCGAAGATAAAAAATTTCTTGAAGTAAAAAATTTAAAAGTAGAATATACCTCCGAAGGGAAAATAGTTCATGCAGTAAATGGAGTAACTTTTCATCTGGACAGAGGAAGAACTGTTGGATTGGTAGGAGAAACAGGTGCAGGAAAAACATCAATTGCAAAAGCAATTTTAAGAATCCTTCCAAATCCGGGAGGTAAGATTTCAGATGGAGAAGTTTATTTGGAAGGGGAAGATATTTTAAAGCGAAGTGAAAGAGGAATGAGAAAACTTCGTGGAAGAAAAATATCTATGATATTCCAGGATCCAATGACAAGTCTGAATCCGGTAAAAAAAGTTGTAGACCAAATCGCAGAGGTAATAAAAACACATAACAAGAAAATGAGTATGGCTGAGGCAACAGCTGAAGCAATTAAGATGTTAGGGAAGGTAGGAATTGCGGAAAACAGGGCAAGAGAGTACCCACATCAGTTTTCAGGTGGAATGAAACAAAGAGTAGTTATAGCGATGGCATTAGCATGCAATCCGGATTTACTTTTAGCAGATGAGCCTACAACAGCCCTTGATGTAACAATACAGGCACAGGTTTTGGATATGATAAATCAGCTAAAGGAAGATTACAATACGGCAATGATTATGATTACTCATGATTTGGGAGTAGTTGCGGAAGTATGTGATGATGTAGCGGTTGTTTATGCAGGAGAAATAATAGAATGTGGAACAAAAGAAGAAGTATTTGACAACCCTACACATCCATATACAAAGGGATTGTTTGGTGCAATTCCGGATATAAATTCACATGTAAAGAGATTATCACCTATTAATGGATTACCACCGGATCCGTCTGATTTACCTAAGGGTTGCAGCTTTAATCCAAGATGTAAATATGCAACGGAAGCATGTAGAAATGGTAATATTGAAACAGTAAATGTAGGTGGAAGTCATATTTGCAAATGTTGTCAGTTGGACAAAATAAGAGGAGGTGAAAAATAAATGGGAACATTACTTGAAGTAAAACACCTCAAAAAATATTTTAATTCACCAAAAGGTAAGGTACATGCAGTAGATGATGTTACATTTAAAATTGAAGAAGGAAAGACAATGGGAGTTGTTGGAGAGTCAGGATGTGGCAAATCAACATTAGGACGAACAATAATTCATTTGCAGGACAGTACAGATGGGCAGATAATCTTTGATGGAAAAGATGTAACAAAAGTTGATAAAAACGGGCTTGCAGATTTAAGAAATGATATGCAGATTATATTTCAGGATCCGTATTCATCTTTAAATCCCAGAATGACCATAAAAGAAACAATTCAGGAACCTTTAAAACTGTCAGGAAAGTATAAAGGTGAAGAATTGGAAGCGGAAACGGAAAGATTGATGAAACTGGTTGGAATAGAAGACAGATTGGCTTTAGCATATCCAAGAGAATTAGACGGTGGAAGACGTCAAAGAGTTGGAATTGCAAGAGCATTGGCGCTACATCCTAAATTTATAGTTTGTGATGAACCGGTATCCGCATTAGATGTTTCCATACAGGCTCAGGTTCTTAATTTACTAATGGACCTACAGGAGTCGGAAGGACTTACTTATATGTTCATAACACACGATATGTCAGTAGTAAAACATATTTCTGATAATATATGTGTAATGTATTTAGGACAACTGATTGAAACATGTAAGTCAGATGAATTATTTGAAAATACACTTCATCCATATTCAAAAGCTTTGCTTTCTGCAATACCAACGGTTGATATCCATGCGGAAAAGAAAAGGATACCTTTAAAGGGTGAGATAGTTTCGCCAATTGATCCTAAACCAGGATGCAGATTTGCAGCAAGATGTCCATATGCAACAGAAGAGTGTAATAAACCTCAGATATTGGAAGAAGTTTTACCTGGACATTTTGTATCATGTTGCAAAGTAAGGGAAATAAATAATTTATAAAAATAAAGAAATTAGGTAGATACAATATTATCTGCCTGATTTCTTTATTTTACATAATGATGTACAATATAGTTACAAGTTCAAAACCGGAGGTTATTTATGAGAATAAAGGTAATGTTAGCATCAAACGATTCAGGTTTTATTAAGCAGATTACGACACAGGCAAAATTTAATGAAAATAAAATGGAAGTATTATCATGGGTAACATCAGGAGAAGAAATATTTCAAAGATTTGAAGAAATTAATCCAAGACTTGTAATAATTGATAAAGATTTGGATGGGTTGGATGCCATTACATGTATTAGAAGAATTTATTCAATAAAGAAGAAATGTAAAGTGCTTGTTATCGGTGGAAAAGATGATGCAGATTTTATGTATAGATTATTAGAAATACAGGTATATGGTTATGTGTCCAAACCTATTGATATTGAAAAAATTAACAATGAATTAGAAAGAATATCAAGAGATATAAGAAGAATAAATATTGAGCAAATACAATATGATGCCAGCTTATCAATGCAGTCTTTATATTTTTGGAAATTAATGTTTGAAAAAAGTGATATGGCATTAGATTTAAATTTTCTCAATTCCATAATGAAATCTGGATTTAAAAAAGGAATGTTTAGAGCATTGTTATTCAGATTAGATGAAATGCATGGGGAGATGCCTAATTTTAAGGAGAATCAGTTTTATACAGACTTGTCATATATTCAGCAACAAATAAAAATGAATACTAATAATTATATTTATGAGTATTGCTATGAAATGATTTTTGACTTTAGATTTAATGGAGTATTGGCAATAATAAATTATGATAAGCAGTATGATGAAATTATAAAAAGCAAATTTGAAGATATTAGAAGAGATTCAGAAGAATATGCAATAAGACACTATGGAATGAGTCTGACTCTTTGCGTAGGAAACGGATATGAGGATCATACAAAAGTTCCAAATTCAAGAGAGGAAGCTTATAGTTCGGCATGGGCAAGAATGAAGCAGGGAACACGTAAAGTTTTATATTATAAAAAGACATTTGATATACATGTAAGTTATAAGCAAAAATTAGAGAGAATAGTAGAACAGTTAAAATCTACAGCAGATACGCTAAATGTTGATGAATTTCATAATATGATAAAGCAGTTATTTGACTTACCGGATTATGTTTTGACAGAGTACAATTCTCGAAATTATTTAATGAATTTTGTAGATACATTTTTTGAAATAAATGGTAAAGTTTTAGCAGAACACATGAATGTTGAAGTGGAAAAAGAATACATAAAAAAGATTTTAAATTATTCAAGAACGCTGGAGGATTATCAGAAGAATTTAGAACATAAATTTGATCAGATGTTTAAAATTCTTGCTGATGATGCAGAAAAACAGAATTTTAGGCCATTAAGAAAAGCCATTAAATATATAAAAGAAAACTATGATAAGCAGATAACAGCGGAAACTTTAGCAGAAGTTGTAAATTTAAGTCCGGTTTACTTTTCGCATTTATTTAAGAAACAAACAGGAAAGAATATGACTGATTACATAACTGAATATAGAATGGAAATTGCTAAGAAAATGTTGTTTGATACAGACAAGACAATATTTGAAATTGCAGTAGCTGTGGGATTTCAAGACCAAAGATATTTTAGCAAAAGATTTAAACAGATTGTTGGAAAAACTCCAAGTGAATATAGAAAATTAAAATAGCAAAAAAGGATATATGATGATTAGTTTCATATATCCTCTTTTTTTAACACAATAGTGAGAAAGAAATTAATAGTTTTATTATATAAATAGCATTGAAGCAGGACAATTATCTTCAGCAACAATGCCGTCATAAACTAGATCATAATTATCTTTTACAGTAAAACGGGTTATTTTACCCTCAAAAATATTAGTGACAAATAAATATTTTCCATCGGGTGAAAAACGAAGTTGATTAGGATTGCCGTCAGGATTCTCCACTAGTTTTACTAAATGCATTAATCCCGCATTATCAAGTCTTATAATGGCAATTGATTTTATTCCTCTTAAGCCAACATAAATATAGTCATGAGAGTTATTAAAAATAATGTCAGATGGCATTATATTGGTATTCTTATCAGAGCAAATGTCTAAACACTGATTTATGGACATATGTCCCTTGGAATCATAATTTAATGCATATATATTTGTACTACCTTCCATATTTACGTAAACAATAGGCTTGTCAGGATGAACTACACCGTAACGTGGTGATTCATTTATACCAACAGATATTTTGTCTAATTCAATTATTTTATTATTTTTATAATCGATTGATATAGAAAAAATAGCATCTAACCCTTTGTCGCAAACAAAGAAAATATTTTTACCGATAGCTTTGTTAATACTGTGTGTTCTTGACATTAAACCGGAAGCATTAGGTTTATTTGTTTTTGGAAGAAAAGCATCAGTAGCTTCACAACAGGAACCGTCTGAATTTAGTTTTATTAATATTACGTGAGGTTCATCGTAGACCAGTTTTTCTTCCAGTCGACCGTTAATGTTTTTGGCAACAGTACAAGTGTGAGAAAATCCACCGTGATGACTGACCAGAATATATTTACCTTTGTCATCTTCACAAATCCATGTTGGATTAGGTCCAAGTGAAGAAACACGATTCAAAACAGATATGGATTCATTACAATTAAAAGTAAGTATTTGATTGTAAAATATTCCGTTCTCTACAGTATCAGTTTCATTTGTTGCGTAAAAGACCTCCTTTGATGAAGAGGCCACTAAATAGCTAATGCCAACATCAGATTCAATATTTTTGATAAATGAAATTTCTCCGTTTGACCAGTTATATTCATATATGGAAAGTCCTTTTCGACCTTTTTCCGGAGACCAGTTTCCAATCAATAAATTCATATTATATCCACCTCATTTCCGTTGTTATATGGGTTAATCTTATAATTTATACAATTAATTAACAATGAGAGGTATTGAAGAAAATGTGGAATATTTAAATGTGTGTGTATATTTTTAATTACTAAATGCATTAAAAATAAAATAATACACATTTTCTTGAAATAGGCACGTACAAAGAAAAGTCTGAAAATAATAAAATTTAGATATAGAGATTATATAAAAACAAAATGTAGCAAAGGAGGTAAAAGTGGAATTTTCAAAAGAATTTTTAAAAAATAAATTTTTTAGAAATCAGGCATTGGGTTTTAATCCACCATTAGATGAGAAAATTGGTGAAACAAGATTTAAAAGTGGAGCTATATTGCAACCTAATGGTGATTATTTATTTAAAATATATGCTCCAAAGGCTGAAAATGTTGAAGTGGAATTAAGTTGGAATGATAGTCCACTTGTATTAGAAAAAAAGGATGATGGTTTTTTTTATGGAATATACCCATATAAGGACTATCTGACAGGACAGGTTGGTGTTTCAATTTATATAGACGGAGCATTGGTATTGTCACCATTTATTCCAATATATTGGACATTAGACAGACCATGTAATTATATTGAAATCCCTGATTATGATATGGAGTTTGCAATGATGCATAATGTGGAACATGGATCTTTTACAAGAGAAATTTTTTATGCAGATAATTTTAAGGAATATCAAAGGGCATTTGTGTACACTCCACCGGGATATATGAAAAATGATAAGGAATATCCTGTATTGTATCTTTTGCATGGTGGAATGGATAATGAAATTGCATGGGAATATGGAGCCAATATGTCTCAGATAATGGATAATCTTATAGCCGATAAAAAATGCGAGGAATTTATTGTTGTAATGACTAATGGAATGCTTAGGTATGATATTAAGCTTCAGGAAAAAGGAAAATGGGATTTAGGTTTGGAAGATATGCTTATAGGAAGTCTTATTCCTTATATAGAGAGTCATTATAGAGTAAAAACAGAAAAGAAATACAGAGCAATTGGTGGGCTTTCAATGGGATCGTATCAAACAAATGATATTGGTTTCAGACATCCGGAACTTTTTGAATATATGGGACAGTTTACAGCAGGAATAACTCAGGATCCAAATAAGTGGACTTATGAGAGAAAATATAAAGAGGCAATTTCAAATCCAAAAGAGTTCGAAAAGAATTATAAAGTATTTTTCAGATCAACAACACCAAATGAAGATCATTTTGAGTTTTTTGAAGAGGATGACAGAATATATGAAAATGCCGGCGTAGAAAAACTGCCATGTTACGTTAGGAAAGTTTATCCGGAAGGAACAAGCAGATGGAAAAGCTGGAGGCTGGGTTTGTATTATTACGCACAGCTTATTTTCAAATAATTGGAAAGGCTAAAAAATATGGAAAAAGAAAATAACAAAATTTGGAACGCAGCATTTATAAGCATATTTGTTGCTAATGCTTTAATGAATTTGGGACAACAAATGGTAAATTCGTTAGTAGCAAAATATGCGGATTATTTAGGTGCGGCAGCAACATTAGTTGGGTTTTTGTCAGGATTATTTGCAGCTACAGCGCTGATTTTTAAAATATTTTCAGGACCGGCTATAGATAGTTTTAGCAGAAAGAAAATTTTGGTATTGTCTATGATTGTTATGATCATTTCGTATGTAGGTTATGGAATTTCAGATAGTGTACCAATGTTAATAGGATTTAGATTACTTGAAGGAAGTGCAAGAGCATTTACGGCAACGTGTTGTTTAGCAATAGCATCGGATACTTTACCGACTGAAAAATTTGGCTCAGGTATAGGAATTTTCTCATTGGCACAGGCAGCATGTCAGGCGGTAGGTCCAACAATAGGATTAACATTATATAGATATATTGGATATAACAAAACATTTTTACTTGGAGCAGCATGTGTTGTATTAGGTGCCATCGCTACAGCAAATATGAAGTTGGAGGAAAAGAAAAATACCAAGAAATTTAAAATAAGCATTTCAAGTATAGCAGCTCCTGAAGCAACAGTACCGGCATTGCTATTGTTCTTATTATCAGGAACATTTTTTACGGTTAATTCATTTTTGGCAATATACGGAACTAATATGGGAGTAATGAATATTGGATTTTTCTTTACGGTTTATGCCGGAGTAATGTTAATTTCAAGACCTATTATTGGAAAATTAAGTGATAAATATGGATTAGTTAAGGTGGTTATACCTGCACTAATATGTTTTGCATTATCATTTTATATAATTAGTATAGCGGAAAATCTCTTTATGTTTCTTGTGGCAGCTTTTGTATCAGCTTTTGGTTATGGGGCTGCTCAGCCGGCAATTCAGACATTATGTATGAAAAGTGTACCTAAAGAAAGAAGAGGAGCAGGCAGTAACACAGCTTACATTGGAAATGACCTTGGAAACATGGCAGGACCATTGGTTGCAGGATATGTAATTGAAGCTTTTGGCTACAGACTTATGTGGAGAATAATGATAATACCTATGGTTGTGGCATTTGTTTTACTTATTGTTTTTAAAGGCAGAATAAATATCATAGAAAAAAATTTTAGAAACCAATAATATTGGGGAAAGGAAGATGAATGAATGTAGTTATTACCGGGGCAGCAGGAGGCTTAGGAATAGAAATTGCAAAACAGACATTAGAAAGAAATGATAATGTTTGGGCATTTGATATTAAGAAGAACTTAAAAATTGAAGAATTGGAAGATTCAGAATATTCAGATAATTTGCATTTTTTTGAATGCGATATTTCTTCTACGGAGGATGTTGCTAATAAATTAAAAGTATTAAAAAATTGTATAACTGAAATTGACGAAATATACAATTGTGCAGGATTTATAAGACCACAGGATAGAGTTCCCCTTGAAGAAACAGATTTGGATGCAATAGCAAAAGTTGTGGATATTAATGCTGTTGGTTTTTTAAGAATCATAAAAGAATTGTTGCCATTAATAAATGCACAAACGAAAATAATTTGTGTAACTTCTGAGGCAGGAAGCATAGGAGCAAATCACAGAAGTCAGGAATATAGTTATGCAATGTCTAAGTGCGCTGAGAATATGGCATGTGTTATTTTACAAAAATATTTTGATGAAAAAATACCTGGAGCAAGGGTGGTATGTCTTCATCCCGGATGGTTAAAAACAACTATGGGTGGTGGAAACATAGCAGAGGTAAATCCTAGTGATAGTGCAAAAGACTTAATGAAAATTGCAAGTGATATTGACACAATATCAAGAAAAGAGATGTTTATAGATCACAGAAGAAATAAAATGCCATGGTAGAAAAAAGGAAGTAGCAGATATAAGAAAAAGCTACTTCCTTTTTTAGAGTGATGTGACCCCATATAGTAAGATTAATTACTTGAAATTTTTAGTTTGGAATTTAAAAGTTTATATTGTATTTTTAAAAATAAAGCAATAATAGAACAAAGTAAATATCCAAAGAAAATTAAAATACCGTTTACCCCTAAAGAAAAATTAATGCTCAATATAAATGAAACAATAGATGTAATTAACAATAATAAGAAGCGGCAAATAAAAGTAATGTAAAAAGTACTATTTATTCTTTTATAATCTTCTTCTTTTAAAGGAAATTTAACAAAACAAAAAAATCCAACTGCAACATATTCGAATATCCATAGACATATGGTGATGAGAGCAGGTATAATACAAAGTCTGTTTGTGTTTATGGGATTTTTTTGCAATGCTGTGAATATAAAAACTAAAGTACTGACAATTTCCAAAAACAGAAAAAGAAATTTAGTTTTTTTAATATCAGTGGCAGAAATATCAAATGAATAATAATTGCCAATATATTTGTATATACGTTTGTATCCTTTTCGTGAATCATCAGGTATGTTTTCTAATTTATAATTTTTAAAATATTTTTCCTTTTCGTTTGGCATGTAAACCTCCTAATCAAGTTTTGATAAACATATTTTAACAAAGACAATTTTCTTAGTAAATATTTACACATAGATACCTTTAAATTATCCACATATTCTAGAATATATATAATTATGATTTAAAACACGGAAATATATAATTAATACATAGTAAGGGAGATGAGCAGGATGGTAAGTATAGAAAATTTTGGAATGTTAAGTAACGGACAACAGGTTAAAAAATATACTATAAAAAACAAAAAAGAAGAATATGTAGAGTTATTGGATTTTGGCGCAACAATTCATAGTATTAATGTTCTAGATAAAAAAGGAAACATTGGAGATGTTGTTTTAGGAATAAATAAAGCCAGTGACCTTGAAAAAAATTCATTCGCAGGAATAACCATAGGAAGGTGCGCTAATAGAATTGAATATGGAAAATGTGTGATTGATGGAAAAGAAATTCAATTGGAAAGAAATTTATTTGGAAAACATTTTTTGCACGGTGCAAGTGGAAACTACGGATTTAGACATTTTGAAGGAAAGATAAATGAAGAGGAAAATAGTGTATCTTTCTATTTACAGGATAAAGGAGAAGGTGGCTTTAATTGTAATGTAGATGCAGAGATAACATTTAAATTTGATAATGATTCAAATTTGAAAATAAGTTATAAAATGATTCCTTATGGGACTACAATATTATGTCCTACAAACCACACATATTTCAACCTGAATGGAGGAGATGTGAGAAAACTGAAATTACAGATAAATTCTGATAAAATAGTTAACAGAAAAGAGGAAGGGCTTGTAACAAGTGGCACTCATTCAGTTATAGGAACTCCGGCAGATTTTACCAAAATGAGAACAATAATGGAAGCAATGGATTCTGACGATGGAACTTATTTTGAAAGAACACCTAAAAGATTTGATGAAGTATATGTATTGTCTAAGAATGTAAATAAGAAAGTAGCAAGTTTATATGATGACATTACAGGTAGAGAAGTTGATGTTTATACAGATGCGGAAGCATTGATAATATTTAACGGAATAGCAGAAAATGATAGTCCTCAAAAGAATAATATAATATACAAAGGATATTGTGGATTTTGTATGGAAACTCAGTTTGTTCCTAATGCAATTAATTGCAAGGGATTTAGTTTGCCTGTGTTTAGAAAAGGTGAACAATTAATTTCAGAAACCATATATTCTTTTAAGGTAATAAGAGATTAAGGAATAATTTGAATTTCTCCTTTTAGATAATTAGGAAACTTGCCAATTATCCTAATGTGTTGTGGCTGTTGCTTTAATGATTTTACAATCATTAAAGCACAGCCTCTTTTTCTATCTATTCCCCATCTTTTACCTGGCTTCCGTCAGGTTCCATATGATAATTGTCCTTATAGATTAATTTAGAAATCGGCACAATCTGAAAGCCTTTTTCCTGCAGTCCTTCTATTACTTTAGGCAGAGCTTGGGCGGTGTATTTGGCACCGTTATGCATAAGGATGATGGAGCCGTTTCTTAGTGATTTGTGGTTTAAAACTGTGTTTACAATTGGTTCAACGCCATAATTTTTCCAGTCAAGAGAGTCAACATCCCATTGGATTGTGTAGTAGCCACAATTTTTCGCCTGTTCAATAAGGGCATTGTTGTAGTCACCGTAAGGTGGACGGAAAAGACACATTTTAGTGTTAGTAAGCTTTTCAACTTTCTCGGTTACGGAGTTTAATTCGTCACAAATGGAAGAGTTGCTAAGCTGTGGCATGTGCTTGTGGTGTTCGCTGTGATTTCCCAAATCGTGTCCGGCTGCTTTTATGGCTTTTACATCATCAGGGTAGCTTTCGACCCAACCACCGGTCATAAAGAAAGTTACATTAATCTTATATTTCTTTAAAATATCAAGGATTTTCTGAGTATCTTCATTTCCCCATGCAGCGTCAAAAGACAGTGCAACCATAGGTTTGTCAGTGTTAACGCGATAAATGGGAAGCTTCTTGCCATTAGTAGAAACGGTAATGGCTTCAAGTCCGTTGCTAAATAAATCTTTTTCGTAAATATATGTAGCACCGGCTATCATAATAAGAATAACAAGCCATAAAATACTTCTTTTCATAAGTGGGATTCGTTCTGAAGATGACATAAGCATACTTTCCAAGATAATTACTATAGTTTATGCGGAAATAATGATAATATGAAAAAGATTATTCAAAATAAAAGCAGATTAAAAAACATCAATAATTTTACGACCTAAATCACCCTGTAACTGATTCACATATTTACCTTAAATCTTTTCTCGGCATACTTTTCAAATATGGTTAAGTGCGCCAAAACTGCAAAAATCGCCCAAAAAACATACAATTTTTGCCACTTTGCGTACAAATAGGAAACTTAGTGCTATAAAAATGACTAACAGTTCTGTGCAGGAAATGTTTGAAAATACATTAAAAAAGTACTGGGCGTTCAATGGAGCGGAAAATTAAATTAGAACGTCGGGAAGGCACTGCAACTGAAGTAGGGGTAAAAATGAAATAGCGGAAAGTACTAAATCAGTGTTTAAGGTAGTAAAGGTATTTATAAGATATTAATTTAAATAATTAGGAATAAGGAATTAGAAAATGCCAAAAAATGACTCAAATATAATGGAAAAAATATAAGATGCAAAACTATGACGCACTTAAAAGGTATATGGAGAAATCGGACTCATCTGTATATATGGGGAAGAATACAGATTACAAAAGAAGAACACATCTGACAGTACTTTTCGGAAAAACTTAAATATATAGAAAAGTCAATACATCCAATTCTTTTAAAGATAAGGGGTTGTAAATAAATAAGAAGGAGGAACAAAGATTATGAAGAAATTAATTTCTAAATTAGGAGTTTTAGCAAACTGTATGGCTTTAATGTTAGTTATTCAGAGTGCTAACACAGCTTGCGCATGGATTGTTCATCAGCCTGAATTTCCAGAACAGGCAAGCAAGTTTAAAAAGGTAAAATAATATGATTGAAAAGTTAACCAATTATATTGTGGATTGCCAAATTGCTTCCGGAAAAATCAAAGAGGAAGAAGGTAGCGTGTATCGATACGGATACACGCTATTTTTTGAAAAATTAATCAATATAGCCATAGCTTTAATAATTTGTTTAATAACAGGTAAGTGGCTTGCGGTAGGACTTTTTCTTCTTGCAGTTATTCCGTTTAGAAGTTTTGCAGGAGGCTGGCATGCAAAAGAGTTTTGGCAATGTGTGATTTTATCTAATTTGATGATAGTCATAATGCTAATTTGTATTGAAAAATTATGTATAACCAAAGAAATAGTATATGTAATTTTTGAAGTAATAACACTTTTAGCACTTATTTTTATAATACCAACACAGAATCCTAACAAAAAATTGTCGCAAAATGAATTAAAAAAATATAAAAAAGTTTCATTTATTATATGGTTAGTACAATGTTGTTTGTTAGTTGTATTTTTTGTTTACAAAAGTTATCAATTTTCCACTATAATGTTGTATACTCATATTGTTATAGTAATCGCAGCGGTAGCTCAGACTATGAGCGAAATAAAAAACAGATAGATAAAGAGTGGAATAAGATAATGTTTAATGTTGCAATATGTGATGATGACAAAAATTTTATACAGTACGTTGAAGATATAATTAAGGAATTAGGATATGCGGAAGATGTAAAGTTTTTTGAATATCTGTCAGGTGAGGAATTTCTTTTTGACATAGATGAACGTGGGGATTTGGACTTAGTTGTTTTGGATATTCAAATGGGTGAAACAGACGGAAATCAGGTTTCTGTTGAACTTAGAAAAAGATATAAAAGTACAACTTTAGTTTTCTGTTCAGGATATTTTAAACCATCTCCGGAGAATATTAAAGTTTCGCCTTTTAGATTTTTATTAAAGGAATATTCAAGAGAGAGAATGGTAAGTGAGTTTAAAGAAATTTTTGAATATTTAATGAACAATAAAGATGAGCCTTCGATTGTATGTCGGGGAGAAAGAAGTCAGGTCCAGGTGTATGCTAATGAAATTATGTATATTGAAATTTCTAAGAGAGGAACAAAAGTACATACATTAAACAAAGGTGGTCTGGTAGAAAAAGTGTATTCCTGTAAAAAGAGTTTAGATTTTTTGTACGAATTGTTTAAGGAAAGTAATTTCGCTTATGCACATAACAGTTATATTGTTAATTTGAAATATGTAAAAAAGCTTTACTCTGAGGAACTAAAATTAGTTGATGGTCAGGTTTTATCAGTTTCAAGAACGAAGATTAAGAATTTAAGAAAACAGGTTACAGAGTATTTTGAGAGAAAATATAGGTAGGGGAGAATAGAATGAAAACGTTGATTTTGATTTTCCATTTATTAGTGTGTATATTTGAAATATGGATGCTATCTGATTTTTATGATGCCTTTTTAGGCTATAAAAATAAAGGAAAAAAGAGAAATATATTTATAGTATTATGTTTTGCATTAATTATTTTTGCAATTAATAGCTTTAATAATACAGTATTAAATCTGTCAGTTGTGCCGTTTATGTATTTTTTGTTAGCTGTAGTAGGTTTTAGTGGAAACATATACAAAAAAATATTTGGAACTTTCATAGGCACGGTAGTTCTTATGGGAACAGAATTAATTGTTGTGGGAGCATTAAGTGTAACATCCCAGCAGTTAATTGAAAGCAGTATGATGTATGAACCTTCAGCCATAATGTTAACTGTAATTGTAAAAATAGTTACCCTTATGGTGTTTGCCGTTATTAAACAGTTTGTGGCAAAAGAAGGAACAAATATGGATGGGGCAACATTTATGCTCTATATGGTTTTGCCGTTGTCGAGTATTGGAATTATGTTTTCCATAGCTTTTTGCAATATTGATTTTGGAAATGTAACTTTAGCAAAATACTGTCTTGCAATATTTTGTATTCTGCTTATGGCAGGAAATGGAACAGCATTTTATGCCTATAACAGATATGCAAAACTTTGTATGGAAAGAGAAATTAATAAGCGTACAGTTCTTATGCAGGAAATGGAGCTTGAAAATTATAAGAAGATTAATCAGGCAAATGATAAGTATATGGAATTATTACATAATTCAAATCATTATATGAGGACTGTGTATGGATTGTTAGAACAGGATAATAAAGATGAAGCAATAAACATTATGGATTCTGTTTTGACCGAATATGAAGAGGGTGAGCTTATTGAATATAGTACGAATTCTATACTTAATACTATTTTAAGCGAATATTATGATAAGTCTAAAACCAATCATATAGAATTTAACATTTTCGTTGAACCGGGATTTAATATTGAGTGTGTTGAGTCCATGGATCTTGTAGCAATGGTTAGTAATTTGATTTCAAATGCATATGAAGCAGCACTGAAAAGTGACGAGAAGAAAATAAAAGTTCAAATGTATATGCAAAATGACGGAAGTTTTATTATAATAAAGATAGAAAATTCATTTAGTGGGGAGATAGTAAGTCAGGGTGACAGGTTGCTTACAACAAAGAAAGACGGAAATATTCACGGCGTAGGAATTGAAAGCGTTGAAAAAGTTGCAGAAAAATATGATGGTTGGGTTTCTACATCATGGGGCAATAAAAGTTTTAGGACAATGTTAGTACTTAATAATTCTTATGTTGTGTAAATAACAACGGAGATTAAAATGAAAAACAGAAGAAGAAAAAAGAAGAAAAGCTTATTAAAGAGAATATTTATTTTTCTTTTAATTGTGGCAGTTGCCGCAGTGGCACTTATAGGGGCAAGGTACTTTATTAACAGACAGAAAGTTGTAAAACTGGATGAGATTGAAATGCCGGACTGGATTAAGTCGGAAATTATTGAGGTGGACGGCACTTCAAGAAGCGGTGAAAAGCTAAGTTCCGTAAAGGATATTGTGGTTCACTATGTTGGCAATCCGGGAAGTACGGCAGAACAAAATAGAAATTTTTATGCAGGGGATCAGTCTAATGTCAGTTCCCATTTTGTTGTGGGCTTAAAGGGAGAGATTATTCAATGTATTCCTTTGTCTGAAATGTCTGCAGCAAGTAATTGGCGAAACAATGACACTATTTCAATAGAGGTTTGTCATCCTGATGATACGGGAAAATTTAACAAGAAGACATACAAGTCATTGGTTAAGCTTGTGGCTTGGTTAGAGGAACAGTGTGGACTGGAAGATGGGGACGTTATAAGGCATTATGACATTACAGGAAAAGAGTGTCCAAGATATTTTGTAACCCATGAGGATGCGTGGAAGAAGTTTAAGCAGGATGTGGCAGATTATAGAAAGGATGAACAGTAATGATTACAAAGATGGGTGTACCTTTTAATGGTTTGGCAGGAGCAGGTTTTTCAGGAAGTTATAAGGGAATGAGATTTTTTATGAAAACTTATGACAAAGAAAATATTAGCGTATTCGTTTATCCTGAGCCATATAATTTTGAAAATACTAAGGATGAAAATAAGGAGAAAGTGGAGTTTCCTTATACTCACGAAGGCGTGGACCAGTGCATTGACTGGCTTAATCAGAAATACATTGACGATAAAGATAAATGGGATGAGGCATTTAATTCAAGAATGAATGCGGAATAATAAAGTACAGTGATGGAAAAATTATTGTCGAATAAACAAGAAACTTATTGATAAAAATTCTCGATATGGTCTATAATGAATAATATGCGTGAGAGATTGTGAGAGTGCAAATCAGGTCACAATCAGCATAATCCTAATTGGAATGTATTTACATATAACTAGTGTAGGAAAAAGCAAGTAGCCATAGAAACGCATTAAGGTTACAGGGCTAGGAGGCATATTACATTATGAGACTTTCAGATTTGAAACAGGGACAGACGGGAATAATACGTCAGGTAGGTGGAGGCGGTCAATTACGTCAACATTTCCTTGATATGGGATTAATACAGGGAACTGAGATTACATATATTAAGGCTGCACCTATGGGTGACCCTATAGAATATAGAATTTGGGGATATGAATTAACTCTTCGAAAAGATGATGGGGCGAAGATTGAAGTAGAATTAGTGGAAAAAAGAGAAGGTAAAAAAGAAACAGGAGAACATAAATCTTCTAATTTTACTAACCATCCTCATATTGGTGAATCAGGAATTTACCACGTAAAACAGCGTGGGGAAACAATAGAAAAAGGACAGTTAATAACTTTCGGATTGGCAGGAAATCAGAACTGTGGAAAGACTACTTTGTTTAATCAGCTTACAGGCTCTAACCAGCACGTTGGAAATTTTCCGGGAGTTACGGTAGACAGAAAAGATGGTCAGATAAGAGGCCAGGAAAACACAATGGTTGTGGATTTGCCGGGAATTTATTCCATGTCACCTTATACAAGCGAAGAAATTGTATCAAGGGAATATTTCTTAAATGAGCGACCACGTGGAATAATTAATATAGTAGATGCAACTAATATAGAACGAAATATGTATCTTACAATGCAGTTAATAGAGCTTGATATACCAATGGTTCTTGCTCTTAATATGATGGATGAGGTAACTGCTAACGGTGGAACAATTGATGTTAATAAGCTAGAGGCAACACTTGGAATTCCGGTTATACCTATTTCTGCAGCAAAGAATGAAGGTGTAGATGAATTAATTGAACACGCTATGCATGTGGCAGTTCATAGAGAAAGACCGGGACGAATGGATTTTTGTGATGCTGATGGAGAAGACCATGGTGCAGTTCATAGATGCATTCATTCTATTATGCATCTTATTGATGATCATGCACATAGCAATTTGGTGCCTATTAGATTTGCAGCAAGCAAAATAATAGAAGGTGATACAGATATAATTGATCGTTTAAAGCTTGAGCAAAATGAAAAAGAAATGATTGAACATATTATTGTTCAGATGGAAAATGAAAGTGGAATGGATAGACTTTCAGCCCTTGCAAAAATGCGTTTTACATTTATAGACAAGGTATGCAAGTCAACTGTTGTAAAACCAAGGGAGAGTAAAGAGCATTTAAGAAGTCAAAAAATAGACAAAATCCTTACAGGAAAATATACAGCAATTCCTGCTTTTGCAGTAATAATGGCATTGATTTTCTGGTTAACATTTGGTGTTATAGGAAACAGACTTCAGGCACTTATGGATATGGGAATAAGTTATTTAAGTGATTTATGCAGCAGTGCAATGGTCGGTGCCAATGTTAATGAAGTTTTGCAGTCACTAGTTATTAACGGAATTTTCGTAGGCGTAGGTAGTGTTTTAAGTTTTTTACCTATCATAGTTGTTTTGTTTTTCTTCCTATCATTGTTGGAAGACAGTGGATATATGGCAAGAATTGCCTTTGTAATGGATAAGCTTTTAAGAAAAATAGGTTTATCAGGAAGAAGTTTTGTACCTATGATTATAGGTTTTGGTTGTTCAGTTCCTGCTATTATGGCAACAAGAACTTTACCTTCAGAGCGAGACAGAAAGATGACTATTATGCTGACACCGTTTATGAGTTGTTCGGCAAAGATTCCAATTTATGCGTTTTTTACTGCAGCATTCTTCCCACAAAATGGAACAATGGTAATGATTGGTCTTTATTTTACGGGAATAATAGTTGCAATATTGTACGCATTAGTATTAGACAAAACTAAGTTTAAAGGTGAACCGGTTCCTTTTGTTATGGAACTTCCAAACTACAGAATGCCGGGAGCTAAAAGTGTGTTAAGACTTATATGGGATAAAGCAAAAGACTTTATTACCAGAGCATTTACGGTAATATTTATTGCTTCTCTTATTATATGGTTCCTTCAGACATTTAGCATTACATTTAATATAGTGTCTGATTCTAAAGATAGTATTCTTGCATTAATAGGCGGTGTAATAGCACCAATATTTGCACCACTGGGATTTGGAGACTGGAGAGCATCAACAGCCCTTATAACAGGATTTACAGCAAAGGAAAGTGTTGTAAGTACTATGACAGTGCTTTTAGGAGGAAGTCCTGTGGCAACAATGTTTAACACACATAATGCAATAGTATTTTTAGTATTTACACTTTTGTATACTCCGTGTGTTGCAGCCATTACTTCAGTAAAAAGAGAACTGGGTGGAAAATGGGCTATTGGAGTTGTGGCATTACAGTGTGGAATGGCTTGGATAATAGCTTTTCTGGTTAATCTGATTCTTATAGTTGCAGGTGTTTAAGTTTGCTTGACAAGTGTTTTTTCTTATAATATAATCAGTTTTAATGGCGACGACGAAGAGAAGTAGCATTAATTATCGCTTTCAGAGAGCAGGCGTAGGTGGAAGTACTGTAGAATGAATTAATGTGAATAACACTTTAGAGCTGCAATCCGAAAGTTGAATTTAATAGTTGTTTAGATAGTACTTTTGATAGGTAGTAATATTAGAAGAGTTGATATTTGATTAGTAGGTGAGCCGTAGCTGAACGATAAACAGCAGGTTTTTAAACCGATGAGTGGCTGCAGAGCAGTAAATCAGGTGGTACCGCGGACTTAAAGATATTTATGGTTCGTCCTGAAACGATTTCGTTTTGGGACGGGCCTTTTTTGTTGCTTAAGTCTTAGTGAGAGAATTCGCAAATGAACTCTTTTTGAGTTTAAGTCCTGATTGAAATCGGATACTCGTATTTTTGAAGGGAGAAAACTAATGAACACGAACACAAATAACATTTATCG
Source organism: Eubacterium ventriosum (assembly GCF_025150745.1). Taxonomy (NCBI): domain Bacteria; kingdom Bacillati; phylum Bacillota; class Clostridia; order Eubacteriales; family Eubacteriaceae; genus Eubacterium; species Eubacterium ventriosum. The sequence continues at coordinate 133,294 of NZ_CP102282.1, read as the reverse complement.
TGACGTAACAATGGACAACATTTCAGAAAAGAATGTTGGCGAAACAGTAAGAATTGCCGGTTGGATTGAGAATATCAGAGACCACGGTGGAGTTTCTTTTATTGACCTTAGAGATATGTATGGAGTTATGCAAGTTGTAATGCGTGACACTTCTCTTCTTGAAGGATTAAACAAGGAAGATTGTATTTCAGTAGAGGGACCAATTGAACACAGAGACGAAGAAACATACAATCCAAAGATTCCAACAGGAACAATTGAATTAGAAGCAAAAAGCGTAGATATTTTAGGAAAAGTATATAAACAGTTACCTTTTGAAATTATGACTTCAAAGGAAACACGTGAAGATGTAAGACTTAAATATCGTTATTTAGATCTTAGAAATGCAAAGGTTAAAGACAATATGATTTTTCGTTCAAAGGTTATTTCATATTTAAGAGAAAAAATGGTAGAAATGGGATTCTTAGAAATCCAGACACCTATCCTTTGTGCATCATCACCTGAAGGAGCTAGAGATTATATCGTTCCTTCAAGAAAGTTTAAAGGAAAGTTTTATGCATTACCACAGGCACCACAGCAGTATAAGCAGTTATTAATGGTGTCAGGTTTTGATAAGTATTTCCAGATTGCACCATGTTTTAGAGATGAAGATGCAAGAGCAGACCGTTCACCTGGAGAATTCTACCAGTTAGACTTTGAAATGAGTTTTGCAACTCAGGAAGATGTTTTTAGAGTAGGTGAAAAAGTTTTAGCGGACACATTTAATAAGTTTGCACCTGAAGGATATGAAGTTACTCAGGCTCCATTCCCTATTATCAGTTATAAACAGGCTATGCTCGAATTTGGTTCAGATAAGCCTGACCTTAGAAACCCATTAAGAATCATTGACCTTACAGACTTTTTCCAGAGATGTACATTTAAGCCATTCCACGGAAAGACAGTAAGAGCTATTAAGGTTCACGCAGATATGTCTAAGGGATTCCACGAGAAATTACTTAAGTTTGCACAGAGTATTGGCATGGGTGGACTTGGTTACTTAGAAGTAATGGAAGACAAATCATACAAGGGACCAATCGATAAGTTTATTCCTGATGACATGAAGGAAGAAATCAGAGAAACAGCTGGTCTTGAAGTTGGAGACACAATCTTCTTTATTGCTGACAATGAAAAGAATGCTGCTTTATATGCAGGTCAGATTCGTACAGCATTAGGCGAAAGACTCGACCTTATTGAAAAGAACTCATTTAAGTTCTGTTATATCAATGATTTCCCAATGTATGAATATGACAAGGAAACAAAGAAGATGGAATTTACTCATAACCCATTCTCAATGCCACAGGGTGGACTGGAAGCTCTTGAAACAATGGATCCTGAAGAAATTCTTGCATACCAGTACGATATTGTATGTAATGGTGTAGAACTTTCATCAGGTGCTGTTAGAAACCATGATATGAAGATTATGGTTAAGGCATTTGAAATTGCAGGCTATACAGAAGAAGACTTAAAGGAAAAATTCGGAGCTTTATACAATGCATTCCAGTTTGGTGCACCACCACACGCAGGAATGGCACCTGGTGTTGACCGTATGATTATGCTTCTTCGTGATGAAGAAAACATTCGTGAAGTTATTCCATTCCCAATGAATGGTAATGCACAGGATCTTATGTGTGGAGCACCTGGAGAAGTAACCGAACAGCAGTTAAGAGAAGTTCACATTAAAGTAAGACAGTAGTATTGTTTAGCAGATAGATTAAAGAAAGACAATAATATTGTTTAGCAGAGAGGTTAAAGAAAGACAGTAATATTGTTTAGCAAGGAGATGGTTGAAATGAAAAAGTACAGTACAGTAGTTTTTGATTTGGATGGAACATTGTTAAACACATTAGAAGACTTGGCAGATGCAGTTAACTATGTGCTTAGAAAGTTTGGCTGGGAAGAACATACAATAGACAGAGTTAGAATGGATGTTGGAAATGGAATTAAGAAGCTTGTGGAGCGTTCCGTACCTGATGGCTTGAACAATCCTAAGTTTGAGGAAGCCTATGAAACTTTTATGGAATACTATCAGGCACATTGCCAGATAAAGACTGACGCATATCCCGGGATATTGGATTTGTTAAAAAGCCTAAAGGACAAGGGCTACAAGATGGCAATTGTTTCAAACAAGGCTCAGTGTGCAGTGTCAGAGTTAAATGAAATATATTTTAAGAAATATATTGACGTGGCAATTGGTGAAAACGAAGCCGGTGGCATTGGCAAGAAACCGGCACCTGATGAAGTAAACTTAGCACTTGAACAACTTGACAGCACAAAGGCTGAGTCAATATACGTGGGAGACTCCGACGTAGACAAAGCCACAGCAGACAACTCACAGCTTGACTGTGTACTATGCCAGTGGGGTTTTAGAGACTTAGAATTGCTGGAAAGCCTGAAGCCAAAGAGCATAATTGCGAAGCCGGAAGAACTTATAGAAGTATTAGAAGGCTAGACAAGTAAATAGAAAATAAAAGTGTAAAATAAAGAAACCACTGTGTGAGGAGCATGGTGGTTTCTTTTTTTACTTAATAAGATAATCCTTTGGAGTTTTTATTAAGCAAAAATTCGCCAAATTTATTATACAAATTTGATACATAAAAATGATAAGTTATGTGAAGATAAAAAACAGAAAACATATTTATAAAAGACTCGGAGGTTGAAGATGAAAAAGAGAATCTTATTATGTACAGCATTGTTGGCAATGTCTTGCATTATTTTTTCGTGTAAAAAAGAGAAGGGTGTAAATGATTCAGCAACTGAATCAAAGGTGATTGCTATAACTGAAACAAAAGAAGTTGACACCACAGTTGCTAAGAAAAATGTAGAGACAAAAAATCAAATTTATACAGATGAGCAGATTAGTGAGGCTGAAAAAGTTGCAAGTGATTATTATAAAAATTTTGCACATAAAGTAAAAGATTTAAAATTTAAGAAGATTAAAGGAAAAAAAGTGATGTTCCAAATATATGATGAGACAAATGAGGCAACAAGATTTATATATTTAAAACTGCAAAATGGTAAATGGAAAGTTGTCAATGAGGGATATTAAAGTTAAAGGAATGTTCTACATATAAAAAAGACATGATACATAAAATATGTAAAACATTAAAAGAAGGAAAAATCAAAGCGCAAATGATAAATATGTCATATGTAGACAATATAATATAGGTTATTTACTATTTTTCAGGAGTTCCATTTTTAAAATATTCAGAAATGTACTGTGTAATAAGAGAAGGAAAGAGCAGATGGGTTATAAAACAAATTATTCATATCTTTATAATGTCATTTGTGTTCATGTTAATTGCGGAAGTGCAAGGGATGGAACGATCCTTATAAAAAAATCCTCCGGGAAGAATGAGAATACATTCTACTTGGAGGATTTTTATTTTAAAAATATAATAATTATAATCTACAGCACTCCGCAGGCTTTCTTTGCCAGCATATCAGCCATATCATTGTATTTGTCACCGGAATGACCTTTGACTTTTTCAAACTGTACGTTTACTTTGGTTTTGATTTTATTGTAATAATCTCTGTAGGCTATTGTGCCTTTCTTGTTGGCTTTCCATTCTCCGGTACACCATTTTGAGATTCCCATATAATCATAATAAATTGAAAGATTGGTGATGCCGTGGTTTACGGCATATTCCATTGCTGCCATTGAACCAAAAATCTCGCCTGCAACATTACGCATTGAAGCCATTTCCGCATCGGAGAAAGATTTTGACATATGAAGTTCTTCGCCATTGTGAAACATTACGACGCCGTAGCCGAATTCCTTGGTGGCAATATTGTAGCTTCCGTCAACATAGGCGGTGGCGCAGGAAGAATCAGAGGTAATGCTGCCATCAACGTCAATAGGGATTTCTGAATTGGAAGAACTTTCAATGCCTAAAAAAGCAAGAGCTTCATCTTTAGTTTTAAAGCTTTTGAAAACTGCGCCGGAATAGCCGTCAACGCTTTTCTTACATTCGTCCCACGTTTCAAAAATTCCGGGAGTCTTACCATTTTTAACAGCATAAAATTTTTTTGCCATAAAGAACCTCCTGTACATAAATCAAATAATTGCAAAATTATTTTGTGTATACTCCTAGCCGTCAAAAATCTGCCTATTGTTTGCTTATACAAATTTTGACTGCTAGGAGATTAAATAGTGTTTCGTAATTATTTGATTAAATTTATTCCTGAGAATTTGTTTCTTTAACAGCCTCCGTAACTTTTTCGGTTGCTTTGGCTGTTGGCTTTGTTGGAGCCTTTGTTATTTTTTCTGTTTTCTTCTCAGTTTGTTTTTCAGTCTTCTTTTTTGTAGTATTTTTCTTGGTTGTTTCTTTTGTATTGTTTTTCTTTGTTGTGTTTTCTTTTTTCGTAGTTTTTTTAGTTGTCTTTGGTTTTGAGTTTTTCTTTGTTGTTGTTTTTTGGGTTGTGGTTTTGTTGTTTGTATAGCTTGATTTTGCTGTTGTTTCACGACCGATTGTTTCTCTGCCAATTGTTTCTTCTTCGCTGTCTGTGTTGCTGTAAGAAGTTGTTGTTTCTGTTTCTTTTTTCTTCTTTTTACGTTTCTTCTTAGAAGTTTTTGAATCGGTGTTCCATGGGTTATTTTCGTCAGGATCTGACGGGTCCCATGAGGAACGTGGATCGGATTCGTTTAGCTTCTGCATTTCAGGTAAAGGAAGCACAGATTTTTCGTTAGCCTTTGAGTAGATTTTGACTTTTGTGCCTTCAGGGCAGTTGTCGTAAATCCATTTTATGTCAGCAACCTGAAATCTTACGCAGCCTAAAGAGGCAACATTGCCAAGTTTGTTGTATTCCCAGTATTCAAGGGCATCACTTTCAGGTGATGTGTAAGGCACTGAATGCAACATAATTTGTCCCTGAATTCTTACAGCGTACTGGGCATATGTGTTATCAACCATTAATCGCCAACGATATTTTTCTGAAACGGTAAAAGTACCATTAGGTGTAAAATCGTCCTCGCGACCGGTTGAACAAACGAAAGCCTTGTAAGGAACTGAATATTTACCTTTCTTGTCAATGCCGTAAACAATGGCAAAGTTCTCTTTCTTGTTAACTTTTATATAGAAAGGATGCTCAGCCTTAAAATTAATCAGCTTCTTATAATTAACAATTGTAGTTTCCGGAACGGTAGTCTGTGCCACAGTCGTTTCGGAATTAGTTGTTGTTTCCTTAGAATCAACGCTCTTGCTTGAACAGCCTACGGTAAAAATAGCAATATTTAGTAATAAAATGCCGGCACCAAGACGCCAGCATTTGTGAATCTTATTTTTTATCATTTAGTGTCTCCATACTTCATATATTTTTATCAATTAGTGCGACTAAAAAAATAGTCTACGCATATTCTATATTTTTAATAAACTAATTGCAATAGAAAAAATAGGAATATTGATAAAAAAACATTATTAATGAAAGTCCTATTTTGTTGACGTGAATTGTGGGATTTGATAAAATTTGTTATTAGTAGGAAAAAATATAGATTCCACAGAAAATTTCATTTTTGGAAGGAGAACAAAATGGGATACACAAAACAGAAAATATTAAATATGGCAGAGACAGAGGATGTAGAATTTATCCGTCTGCAGTTTACTGACCTTTTCGGAACATTAAAGAATGTTGCAATTACAAAGAGCCAGTTAGCTAAGGCATTAGACAACAAGATTATGTTCGACGGATCTTCTATTGAAGGTTTTGCCAGAATTGAAGAATCAGATATGTATTTATATCCTGATTATGACACTTTTGAAATTTTACCTTTTAGACCACATCAGGGTAAAGTTGCCAGAATGATTTGTGATGTTTACAAACCTGACGGCACACAACTTGAAAATGATCCAAGATACATATTAAAGAAGGTTCTGAAAGAAGCAGAAGATATGGGATACGAATTTAACGTAGGACCGGAATGTGAATTCTTCCTTTTCCATACTGACGATTACGGAAACCCAACAACAATCAGCCATGAGAAAGGCAGTTATTTCGATTTGGGACCAACAGACTTAGGCGAAAATGCCCGTAGAGATATGGTTCTTAACCTTGAAGAAATGGGATTTGAAGTGGAAGCATCACATCATGAAGTTGCACCTGCACAGCATGAGATTGATTTTAAATACGGTGAAGCATTAGAAACTGCTGATAAGATTATGACATACAAACTTACAGTAAAGACTATTGCAAAACGTCATGGATTATATGCATCATTTATGCCAAAGCCAAAATACGGAATGTGCGGTTCAGGAATGCATATTAATATGTCTTTATTTAACAAAGAAGGACAGAATATTTTCGTTGATGAAAATGACAAAAACGGACTTAGTAAAGAAGCCTACAACTTTATAGCAGGATTAATGAAGCATATGCGTTCAATGACAGCTATTATTAATCCTATTGTAAATTCATATAAGAGATTAGTTCCGGGATACGAAGCTCCAACATACATTGCATGGTCAGCAACAAACAGAAGCCCCCTTATTAGAGTGCCGGCAGCAAGAGGACTTGGTACAAGAGTTGAACTTAGAAGCCCTGACTGTGCTACTAACCCATATCTTGCAATTGCAGTATGTTTAGCAGCAGGACTTGACGGAATTAAGAATAACCTTCAGCCTGTTGACAGCATTCAGAGAGATATTTACTCAATGACTGATGAGGAAAGAGATGAAGCAGGAATTGAAAATCTTCCAAAGAATCTTTACGAAGCAATTCAGGAAATGAGAAAATCAGATTTTGTTAAGGGAGTTCTTGGCAAGGAAGTATTCAAGAAATACATTAAGGCTAAGGAAGAAGAATGGATGGAATACACATCACAGGTTACTGATTGGGAAATTGACAGGTATTTAGGACGAATCTAAGAATCATTAAGATTGAACAAAATTCGGAGGGAAAACATTGTCAGGAATAATAGTAGCATTTCCTAAAGCCCAAGATGGAACGGCCATAAAGAACCTTTTGGTTAGAAACGGATACGATGTTGTATCAAGTTGCACAACCGGGGCGCAGGCCATAAACCTGGCGGATAATTTAGGTGAAGGAATTATAATAAGCGGGTACAGACTCCCGGATATGTTGTATACCGGAATATTGGAGAATGTTGAAGGCAGATTCGAGATGCTTCTTGTAGCATCAAAACAGAGATTGCTTGAAGACGAAACCGGCATTGCAATGCTGGAGATGCCAATCAAGGTAAGGGATTTCCTTAATTCCATCGAAATGATGGAGAATAACTTATTTGAGAGAACCCGAAAGAAAAAGAGAAAGCCGGGACAGCGTACAAAAGAAGAACAGGCAGTGATTAATCAGGCCAAAGAAGTTCTAATGGACAAAAATAATATGTCGGAAAATGAGGCACACAGGTACATACAAAAATCAGCCATGGACAGTGGAAGAACTATGGTTGAAACAGCCGAAATGATTCTGGCAATTATGTATAAAGAATAAAAAGAAAGAAGGACAGAAAAAGATGTATAAGATTAATGAGAATTATTTAAAGTTACAGGGTAGTTATTTGTTTTCAACTATTGGAAAAAAAGTTGCAGCTTACAAAGAAGCTAATCCTGACAGAGATGTAATCAGTTTAGGTATTGGGGACGTTACACAGCCATTGGCACCTGCAGTTATTGAAGCTTTACATAAGGCAGTTGATGAAATGGCAGTAGCAGAAACATTTCACGGATATGCACCTGATTTGGGCTACGAATTTTTGAGAAGTGCCATCAGAGAGAATGATTACAAAGCAAGAGGTGTTGATATTGCTTTAGATGAAATCTTTATTAGTGACGGAGCAAAATCAGATTCAGGTAATATTGGTGATATTTTTGCAGAAAATAACAGAATCGCTGTATGTGATCCTGTCTACCCTGTATATGTTGACACAAACGTTATGGCAGGAAGAACAGGAGAATTTATTAAGAAAACTGAAAGCTGGAGCAATGTAATCTATATGCCATGTACAAAGGCTACTAATTTTGCACCAGAGATTCCAAAGGAAACACCTGACATTATTTATTTATGTTTCCCTAACAACCCAACAGGTTCAACAATTACTAAGGATCAGTTACAGGAATGGGTTGATTATGCTAACAAAGTTGGTGCAGTTATTATTTACGATGCTGCATATGAAGCATATATTTCAGAAGACAACGTACCTCACACAATTTATGAATGTGACGGTGCAAAGACTTGTGCCATTGAACTAAGAAGTTTCTCAAAGAACGCAGGTTTCACAGGTACACGTCTTGGATTTACAGTAATTCCTAAAGAATTAGAATCTAACGGAACAAAGCTTAATGCACTTTGGGCTAGAAGACATGGAACAAAGTTTAATGGTGCTCCATACATTATCCAGAGAGCCGGCGAAGCTGTATATTCAGAAGAAGGAAAGAAGCAGACAAAGGCACAGGTTGCTTACTACATGAACAATGCTAAGGTTATTATGGACGGACTTAAAAATGCAGGCTTTTCAGTAAGCGGTGGTGTTAACGCACCTTATGTATGGCTTGAAACACCAAAGGATATGACTTCATGGGAATTCTTTGATTATCTTCTTAACAATGCCAACATCGTAGGAACACCTGGTTCAGGATTTGGTCCAAGTGGTGAAGGATACTTCAGACTGACAGCATTTGGAACACATGAGAATACATTAAAGGCAATTGAGAGAATCAAGAATCTGTAGGGATTAGAAATATTTTAGAACATAAAAATACTACTTTATCAAATGAGATTACATCTGATAAAGTAGTATTTTTTGTTAAGTAGAAAAGTCTTTGGAATTTCTACTAATATTTTATGCTAACAACATCTTCTATTGAACATTCTAAAATCTTACACAAATATGCCAGGGTAGAAATATTAACATTGTCACCGCGTTTCAAGTGATCCGACGTTTAAGATGGATGCCTCAAAGTTAGGAGTTAAAAAATATATATGTACTGAATGTGATGAGTCGTATACAGAAACAATAGATGCGTTAGGACATAAATATGTCGATACAGTAATTAAACCAACCGAAAGTGAAAGTGGATATACATTACATAAATGTAAAGAATGTGGATATTCATATAAGGATAGTTATACGGATGCGTTACAGAAGTCAACAGAACCAGATATAAAACATATAATCAACAATACAAATAAAGATATTTCGAATACAGCTATTAACAATACATACGTAAATGCAACAGCAATTAAAAGTGTTAATAGTGGAAAGAAATCTATTAAAATAAAATGGAAAAAAGTTTCAGGAGTTTAAGGATATCAGTTGCAATATGCAACTAATAAATCTTTCAAAAAAGGTAAGAAAATTACAATAAAAAGTAATTCTACAACTGTTAGAACGATTAGAAAGTTAAAGAATAAAAAGAAATATTATGTTAGAATAAGAACGTATAAAGTATCAAATAATAAGACGATTTATTCAAAGTGGTCAGCCACAAGGAATAAGAAAACAAAGTAGAATTATAATTGATTGTTTTGAGATATTAATGTTCAACAGTAAAGGGGAAGGTTAGAATGACTTGTACATTTGATGATTTTGAAAGAGAAGAGGCAATGAATAATCTGGGAGATGCAGTTTATGATTGCAATATGGATTTGGATGAATTTATGGATATGTTTATTGCGTCCGGTATGGCCAGAGAGTACGAATACAAAAATCCCACATATGTATTATATATCAGTTAATGGAATAAAAGAAATGTACAATCCTTTACATGAAGCACATGAGGACAGTTTTGTTGAGGTGCTGAACAATAATATTGAAGAAAAAGAATCATAACAAAGTCAGGAAACAATAATGTTCCGTTTATGAATTAACAAGGCTTCAACGCTAATTAGTTTGTTACAATTACAACGAACTATTAATTAGCATTGAAGTCTTTTTTGCTCCCGGTACCCCGATATAATTTTTTCCTTGATTTTTGGGGTACAAATTTCACATTTTTGAATGTTACATGCCACTTATAAGTGATATTTTATCCTAGGTGTACCCCGATATTTTAAATTCCCAATTTTTTGGGGGTACGTTTGTCTAAAATTTCAATGATTTTACACAACATATAGTTTGAGAACGCGATAAATGTACCCCGACATTTGAAAATCCTTAATTTTCTGGGTACACTTGCCTCAAACTCCATCATTTTTATGCAACATATAGTTTGAAAATGCGATAAATGTACCCCGACATTTCAAATCTTTCTATTTTTGGGGTATATCCCCTGATGAACTCCCGTTTATTATTTATTCTATGTATTTCCCATACACATTATCCATATACGGCTGAATTATCTTTGTCAAATCTTCATTTGTTTTATAACTTACCCCATCCAACACAATATAATCACTTAGCATTGTCAGTCGTTTTACATCATTACCACAATAAATATCAATATAAAATCCACCGGCTTTTTCTTCTTTGATTTCATATTTTGACAATTCAGTGTAAGACAATATGTTCATAATATTAGAAATATCTTTTGCAGTGGTTATTTCAATTCCCTTGCCATTAATCCAATATACAATTTTTGTAACGAAATATTAAAAACTTGACCGTCGCAAACCGTTGTGGATTTTGCGGCGGTTGTTTACCTTATGACAAAAATTTGTTATAATGCAATAGATTAACTGGGAAAGGAGGAGAACGTTGTTTAGCAATTTATTCAAAAAAAGCGATAAGCCTAGCGCAGCAGTATTTGTAGACTATGAACATTGGTACTATGGATACAATAATATTTTTTCAATGAAACCTAATGTGCAGGAATGGTATGATGAACTTACAGAAGAATATAATGTGAAAAAGTTAATGTTTTTTGGGGATTTTAATGGTAGTGCAATAGAAAAAGAATTACCTAAATTAGAAAAAATTACAAAAAATGTTGTGCACACCGCAAGCACTAAAGATGGTGTAGATAAGGATTTTACAGATTTTATTATATTAGATGCAATTTATCGTGAAGCGGCAAAAAAAGATTCGCCGGATGTATTTGTTATATTTACAGGTGATGCACATTTTAATTTGGCAATTAAGTATCTTCGTGAATTAAAGAAGAAAGTTATTATTTATGGCGTGAAGAGATCGTTAAGTAACAAGCTTAAATCTTCAGCTAACTCATATGTTGAAATGCCAAGAACAAATCAGGAACAGCACTATTATTATGATGCGATTTTGAAGTCATTATACATTTTAAAGAAAAGACGCAAAATGGCAACATATTATAAAACCATTGATAATGTTTCAGCACATAGTGGAGTTTCAAGAGAAAGAATACAGGCTGCACTTGACGACTTAATGAGTAATAAGTATTTGGCTGAAGAAGAGAAGCAATACAGAGGAAAGAAGCCAAAAGTACTTGTTGTAAACTGGGACAGACTTGAAGAAGAAGGTTTGTGGAGCAATAGCAATAGTTAGAGAATGTAGAAAAAAGCTCTAAAGATTGCAATAAGTGTAAATGATATGGTAGAAGAATTATAGGATTCTAGAGATTTACAATTTAAGAGAAAACATAACCACCACATTGGCAGAAATATGGGGCTGCCGGTGTGGTGGTTTTTTGGTGGCAAAAATTGTGTGTGTTTGAAGATTTCTCTTCTCATTTTTCGTACAAAGTCGTTCGGGGCGGTGTCCACACCCCCGGGGGCCGGCATTTTGGCTCACCGACACGTAATCGTAGCCGAAAATACAAAGTCATCCCCAAAAAACAACAGAAAGCACACCCTATGGGATGTGCTTTCTGCAATACACCTAAAAGTGTATCTTATTAAAATAAATTTCTCCAGAAAATACGGCTGTACAAATTAAAAATAAATCTAAAATAATTTCTAAATTGTATAAAACGAAATTAAATACTTCTATATCAAATAATCCTATATCTCACTATATCCATATCCGTTAACCAGTGCTTCTACAGGTTTGCCTTCCTTGCACATTGGACAATCACTGTGAGCAAATGCTTCATAGTTAGGAATATCATCTGCTCTAAATAGTGCATCAATTCTATGTCCGTTAATTGAATCAACTGCGCTAAAGATAGCTGAGATACCCTGAAGAATGCCACCGTAATATTCGATGCATTCAATGCTGTTGCGGACAGTCTTTCCTGTTGTTGCTGAAGCAAGAAGCAGAAGAACGTTCTTTCCATAGATTTCAGGTTTCAGGTTATCTCTGAAAATCATCTGTCCGTTGGAATTAAATTCAGGAGTGACGACGTAAATAGTCTTATGTGCGTTAGTTGATAAAACTCCTGATCTGCTAAGCTCACTTGCAAGAAAAGCACCGATAACTTCGCAACCGTCTAAACAAACAATTGTATCAATTGGCTTATCCATAACATTATAATAATCCTTCATGGCAATGGCGATTCGTTCAGCTTCGTTCTGACGTGTCTTCATAGTAGTCATGTCAAGATAATAATTAAGGTGTGAGTGATTAGTAACAAAATGCCCAGGAATAACTTTTAATGCAATGTTAGAGTCCTTTCTGGCATAGTATTTCACGATTTTGTTTTTAATCATAAAGGGCCTCCTTTCCGTAATCAATCTGGAAATTGATTACCTGCCAATATTCAATTTTTAGCCGTACAAACTTATAAAACAATTATACAATAATCTCTGCGGTTTTCAATGAAAAAATATTCCAAACTGTCAAAAAATTCCACCCCAATTAATAAAGTGAAAAACTAATTGTTTATAAGAAATAAGATGAATATGTGTTAAATTTTCACAAAAATGCATATAATACAGAAATTGGTAGAAAATTTAGTAAAAAACCATTGATAAAAAACGTTTTTAAAAACTATCATATCCTACAATACCAATAGGGAAAAAGGGAGAGATTAAAAATGAGAGGTATTATTGAATTTTTAAAATATAGTTCAGTATGTATGTGCAATTCTCTTACATATTCACATAGCACAGTTAGAAAGCAGGTAGACTAATGGACTTTAATTTTATTAATGAGCATATACCCTTGTATGTGGAAGCAGCAAAGTTAACATTGATTATGGCATTTTGGGGGATTTTGCTTGCTATAGTTGTAGGCTTAATCGTAAGCCTGATTAGATATTTTAAGGTGCCGGTTTTAGACAAAATAGTTGGATTTTATATTGAATTGTCAAGAAACACACCGTTGTTGATTCAGTTATTTTTCTTATATTTTGGATTGCCAAAGGTTGGAATTGTACTTACATCGGAGCAGTGTGGTGTTATAGGATTGGCTTTCCTTGGAGGAAGTTATATGGCAGAGGCTTTTAGAAGCGGACTTGATAATGTGGAAAGCATTCAAATTCAGTCAGCATTAAGCCTTGGAATGAAAAAATCACAGACCTTTAGATATGTAATTCTTCCACAGGCAGTTTCAAATTCAATTCCGGCATTTTGTGCCAACATTATATTTTTAATAAAAGAAACATCAGTTTTTAGTGCTGTGGCATTGGCTGATTTAATGTTTATTACAAAAGATTTAATTGGAATTTATTACAAAACAGATGAAGCATTATTTATGTTGGTTATTGCTTACCTTATTATTTTGCTTCCGATTTCATTGATTTGCAGTTTGGTTGAAAGGAGGGTTCGCTATGCAGAATATGGGGATTAGTGTGTTGTTTAAAGGCAACAATTTTCTAAGGCTATGCCAGGGACTTTGGGTAACATTACGAATTGCTCTTATAGCAATGATTTTTTCAATTATACTGGGATTCATTTTGGGAATGATAATGACATCAAAAAACAAAGTAGTCAAATTGATTTGCAGAATTTATCTGGAAATTGTAAGAATTATGCCTCAACTAGTGTTACTTTTCCTTGTTTATTTTGGGGCAGCCAAGCACTTGGGAATGAACATGCCGGGAGAATTGGCGGCGGTCATAGTGTTCACATTTTGGGGCACGGCTGAAATGGGCGACCTTGTTAGAAGCGCACTTATTTCAATACCAAAGCACCAATATGAAAGCGGTTATGGGCTTGGTCTTACAAAATTGCAGGTATTTATTTATATTATTTTTCCACAGACTATAAGAAGGCTGCTTCCATCGGCAATCAATCTGCTTACACGTATGATTAAAACAACATCTTTGGTAGTGCTTATCGGCGTTGTGGAAGTAGTAAAGGTTGGAAAACAAATAATTGACGCATCAAGATATACCGCTAGCGACTCGGCACTTTGGGTATACGGTGCAATATTCCTTATGTATTTTGTAATATGCTTTCCTTTTTCAAGATTGTCAGCATTCTTGGGGAAAAAGTTAGCAGGATAGGAGAAAATCATGGCAGAAAAAATTTTGAAAGTTGAACATTTAAAGAAATCATATGATGGAAAAACAAATGTTTTAGACGATATATCTTTTGGAATCGAAAAAGGCGAGGTTGTGGTTATAGTCGGCCCGTCAGGTTGTGGAAAAAGTACTTTCTTAAGGTGTTTGAATAAGCTTGAAAGTATTAATGAGGGTGCACTCAAATTAGACGGACAAAATTATGAGAATGAAAAAAAGAACATTCATTTAATTAGAGAAAAAATAGGCATGGTTTTTCAAAGTTATGACTTATTTCCAAATATGTCAATTATGGATAACCTGATTTTGGCACCGGTTAAAGCTCAAAAAAGAAAAAAGAGCGATGTTGAAAAAGAAGCCGAAAAGTTGCTTGAAAGGGTTGGACTTTTGGAGAAAAAGGATAGTTACCCACGACAGCTTTCAGGCGGTCAGAAGCAGAGAGTTGCAATAGTAAGAGCTTTGCTTATGAATCCGGAGATTTTACTTCTTGATGAAATAACAGCGGCACTTGATCCGGAAATGGTAAGGGAGGTTTTGCAGGTGGTGCTTGAACTTGCCCAAACAGGAATGACCATGATTATAGTAACCCACGAAATGGAGTTTGCGAAAGCAGTTGCAGACAGGGTTATTTTCTTAGATAAGGGAAAAATAGTAGAAGAATCTGAGCCAAAAAGATTTTTCGAAAATCCAAAGACGCAAAGGGCAAAACAGTTTTTAAACAGTTTTCAATATGAAACTGTTTAGATATATAAATGTCAAAGTAGCTTTAAACAGTTTTTAATACGAAAATATTTAGAGATACAAATGTTAAAACAATCTTTAAACAGCTTTAGATAAGAAAATGTTTAGATATAAAGCTGGTTAAATCAGCAAAAATTTTTTAGGAGGGAATCAGGATGAAAAAGAAAATTTTAGGAGTTTTATTGGTAGTTGGTATTATTGCAGGAGTTATTGCAGGATGTGGAAACAGCAATACTACACAGAATGGAGCAGAAAATGCAAGTCAGGCATCAGCTACGGCAAAGGCTAGAACTATTGACGAAATTAAGAAGTCAGGCAAAATCAAAATTGGTGTGTTTAGCGACAAGAATCCATTTGGTTATGTAGACGAAAATGGAAAAGTTCAGGGGTATGATGTTTATTTTGCAAAGAGAATTGCAAAGGATCTTCTTGGTAGTGAAGATGCAGTTGATTTTGTTTATGTAGAGGCAGCAAGCCGTGTTGAATATTTAAAATCAGCAAAAGTTGACATTACATTGGCAAACTTTACAGTAACTGATGAAAGAAAAGAACAGGTTGATTTCGCACTTCCATATATGAAGGTGGCACTTGGAATTGTTTCACCACAAAAGGCAGAAATAACAGATGTAAATCAGTTAAAGGGAAAGAAATTAATTGTTGTTAAGGGAACAACAGCAGAAACATATTTTTCAAAAAACTATCCTGATGTAACACTTGTAAAATTTGATGAATATCAGGAAGCATATGATGCTTTGTTAGATGGCCGTGGAGATGCATTCTCAACAGACAACACAGAAGTTCTTGCATGGGCAAAACAGAACAAAGGATTCGTAGTAGGAGTTGAATCACTTGGAGATATTGACACAATTGCACCTGCAGTACAGAAGGGTAACACAGAGTTGCTTAACTGGTTAAATGATGAAATTAAGACATTGGCTAAGGAAAAATTCTTCCATAAGGACTTTGATGAAACATTAAAGAGTGTTTACGGAGATAGTATCGATCCTGAAAAACTTGTAGTTGAAGGCGGAGTGGTTGAATAATAAATAAGGGCCATACTTTAAAAATATAGTATATAATATAAAAAAGGCTGTTGCACTACTGATATATAGTTAGTGCCACAGCTTCTTTTCTACGGACTTCCTTAAGCCCTAAGGCCTTTTCATAAAAGTCCAAAGATTTTTTTAAGTCAAATACGTTATAATTTTCATATACCATTTTAAAATTCATATAAATTTCCTCAAACATTAAAAATTTGTCCTTCATTATTAATCATCCGGATTTTTTCTTTATATTCAGGATGTTTATTAAGGAAAGAACTGATTATATCATACTTTCCCCAGCAGTGCATTGGAAATACAATTTGTGGATTAGTATGTTCCATAAATATTTCCAAACCTTCATATGCTGTTTCTTCAAGTCTGGGATCCAAAGGAACAAAGGCAACATCAATCTTTAAGTTATCCATTTTTTGAATTTCGCGGATATATAATTGAATCATATTATTTCTATAAGACTTAGGTTCTTCCTTCCAATACCAACAGTTTAAATCTCCTGCGTGATAATAAACCTTGTTATCATATTCTAACAGAAATGCTACACCTTCATCTGTAGACCTAAAAGTTGATATTTTTAAGTCCTTTCCGTTAGGCAGCTTAAGCATTGTTTCGATATTCTTTTTCGTTATCAAAATGTTTTTCGCTAGGTCTATCCCCTGGTTTTCATATTTTTTTAGATGTCTTTTAAGGGGAATATCATATGACAACACATAACGTATATCCGGATAAATTTTAATAAGTTCAAAAATTTCAGGATTAAAGTGATCGTGATGCCGGTGACTGGAAAAAACAATAATGCTTTTATTATTCTTTAATTCAGGAATTGTGCCTTCAAAATAATCGAAAAGAAAATATGCATCTTCAGTTTCCAGTAAAAAACCACTATGTCCGATATATGTTACAGTCAAGGTAAGTCCTCCTATATGTATTTGATACTATAATAAATAATGTAGCATAATGGGGTTAGCTCCATTTGAATTACATTATTAACTACAAGTTTATTTTTAAATATTTTAATTATAATCCATATGTAAGTCAAGTTATAAGGAAAGAACATTAATATGTTAATAATACAAAGTTTTTTACTGCTTTTTGTACGGAATAAAGCGTATTTCATTGATTTTTACACCGATATTTTGTAAGATATAGATTAAGTGTGGAAAAGTATGTAGATACTACAGAATAAAGAGGAGGTCATTATGGCTAATATTATTTCAGACGAAACAATAGAATACGTTGGAATTCTTGCAAAGCTTGAATTATCTGACGAAGAAAAAGAAAAGGCTAAAAGTGACATGGGAAGAATGCTTGACTACATTGATATGTTAAATCAGCTTGATACAAGCAATGTAGAACCTATGAGCCATGTATTTCCTGTAAACAATGTTTTCAGAGAAGATGTTGTTGTTAACGGGGATGATAGAGAGAATATATTGAAGAATGCACCGGAACAGAAGGATGGAGCTTTTGTAGTTCCAAAAACATTTGAAGAATAATAAGCTAAGATAAGAGAGGATATATTCATGAATTTGATGAGTTTGACAGCAGTAGAGCTGGGTAAAAAAATCAAGTCAGGCGAAGTCAGGGTTGTAGATGCAGTAAATGCAGCATTTGACCAGATTGAAGCTGTTGAGAAAGATATAAATAGTTATGTTACAGTTTATAAAAAAGAAGAAGTCTTAGAAAAGGCAGAACATATACAGAAATTAATTGATGAAGGACAGCTAACAGGTCCTTTGGCAGGTGTTCCTGTAGCAATAAAGGATAATATGTGTACAAGAGACAAGCTTACAACATGTAGCTCAAAAATCTTAGGAAACTTTTATCCAACATATTCAGCAGAAGCTGTTATTAATCTTGAAAAAGCAGGAGCAGTAATTATTGGAAAAACTAACATGGATGAGTTTGCCATGGGAAGTACAACAGAAACATCTTTCTATGGACCAACTAAGAATCCATGGAATAAAGAACATGTACCTGGTGGCTCATCAGGTGGTAGCTGTGCAGCAGTTGCAGCAGAAGAATGCTCATATGCATTGGGTTCAGATACAGGTGGATCAATTAGACAGCCAAGTTCATTTTGTGGTGTAACAGGAATTAAGCCAACTTACGGAACAGTATCCCGTTACGGTCTTATTGCCTATGGTTCATCACTTGATCAGATTGGACCTGTTGCAAAAGACGTTACAGACTGCACAACAATTCTTGAAACTATTGCAAGCTACGATTCAAAAGATTCAACATCAGTAAAGAGAGATGATTACAACTTTACAGAAGCTTTAGTTGAGGATGTTAAGGGACTAAAGATTGGTATTCCAAAAGACTATTTTGGTGAAGGTCTTGAACCTGAAGTTAAAGAAGCAATTCTTAAGGCAGTTGATGTATTAAAAGACAAAGGTGCAATTGTTGAAGAATTTGATTTAAGCCTTGTTGAGTATGCAATTCCTGCATATTATGTTATTGCGTCAGCAGAAGCAAGCTCAAACCTTTCAAGATTTGATGGTGTAAAATACGGATACAGAACAGAAGAATACAATGGACTTCACAATATGTATAAGAAGACACGTTCAGAAGGCTTTGGTGAAGAAGTTAAGAGAAGAATTATGTTAGGTTCTTTCGTTTTAAGTTCAGGATATTATGATGCTTACTATTTGAAAGCACTTAGAACAAAAGCACTTATAAAGAAAGCTTTCGATGAAGCTTTTGCAAAATACGATGTAATTATCGGACCGGCTGCACCAACCACAGCTCCTAAATTAGGAGACAGCCTTTCAGACCCAATTAAGATGTATCTTGGAGACATTTACACAATCTCAGTTAACCTTGCAGGACTTCCGGGTATTTCAGTTCCATGTGGACAGGATTCTAACGGACTTCCAATAGGAATGCAGATTATTGGTGACTGCTTTAAAGAAAAAAATATTATAAGAGCAGCATACACATTTGAGCAGGCAAAAAATGGCTATGACAGATGTGATGTAGCAAAAGCAAGAGATTAGGAGGAGCAGCAATGAAACAGTACGAAACAGTTATTGGACTTGAAGTTCATGTAGAATTAGCAACAAAAACAAAAATTTTCTGCTCCTGTTCAACAGAGTTTGGCGGAGCACCAAACACACATACATGTCCTGTTTGTACAGGAATGCCGGGATCCCTTCCTGTTTTAAACAAGCAGGTAGTTGAATATGCCATGGCTGTAGGACTTGCAACAAACTGTAGCATTACACAGAATTGCAAGTTTGACAGAAAGAACTATTTTTATCCTGATAACCCACAGAACTACCAGATTTCACAGCTTTACAAACCTATTTGTACAAACGGTTATGTTGAAATCAAAGGTGATGATGGAGAAAAAAAACAGGTAAGAATCCACGAAATTCATATGGAAGAAGATGCAGGTAAGTTAGTACATGACGATTGGAATGATTGCTCATTAGTTGACTTAAACCGTTCAGGAGTTCCACTTATTGAAATCGTGTCAGAACCAGATATGCGTTCAAGCGATGAAGTTATAGCTTATCTTGAGAAACTTCGTCTTATAATTCAGTATCTTGGAGCATCAGACTGTAAGCTTAACGAAGGTTCTATGAGAGCAGATGTAAACCTTTCAGTTCGTGAATATGGTGCAAAAGAATTTGGCACAAGAACAGAAATGAAGAATCTTAACTCTTTTAAGGCTATTGCAAGAGCAATTGAAAATGAAAGAGAAAGACAGATTGATTTAATAGAAGCAGGAGAAGCAGTAATTCAGGAAACACGTAGATGGGATGATACAAAGGAATATTCTTATGCTATGCGTTCAAAAGAAGATGCTCAGGATTACAGATATTTCCCTGATCCTGACCTTGTTCCAATTATCATTAGTGACGAATGGATGGCTGAAGTTAAGTCAAAAGAACCTGAATTTAGAGATGAAAAGATGGCAAGATATATTTCAGAATTTAACCTTCCTGAATATGATGCTGACATTATTACATTATACAAACCATTGGCAGATCTTTTTGAAGCAGCAGTACAAAAGGGTAGCGCACCTAAGGAAGCAAGCAACTGGCTTATGGGTGAAACAATGCGTATAGTTAAGGACAAGGGCATTGAGCCTGATCAGGTAAAACTTACAGGTGAAAATTTTGCCAAGTTCCTTAAATTAATCGAAAATGATGTGATTAACAAAACAGTTGCCAAGGAAGTTTTTGAAGCAATCTTTGATGGTGGCGTAAATCCTGAAGCATATGTTGAAGAACACGGATTAAAGATGGACAACGATACAGATGGTCTTAAGAAGATAATTGAAGAAGTTGTAGCCAACAATCCTAAGGCAGTTGCCGATTATCAGGGTGGAAACAAGAAAGCAATTGGAGCTTTGGTAGGCCAGACTATGAAGGCTACACAGGGCAAGGCTAATCCACAGATGATTAACAAAATCCTTAATGAAATATTGAATAAATAACTACAAAGTAGTAATATTATACTTGGTTAAAAAAATTGTTGCAGATGTAAAATTAAACATCTGCAATGATTTTTCTTAAGCGGTGCGTGGCTCAGTTTGGTAGAGCGCTGCGTTCGGGACGCAGAGGTCGCAGGTTCGAATCCTGTCGCACCGATTTTTTTGAGCTTAGAAATAGGCTCTTTTTTTGTGGCGTGAAAATATTTAATTAATTTGCACCCAAAGTTTGAAAGCAATCGTGTTTTATATAGAAAAATAAATTTTTCAAAAAAACAGAAGGAGGAGAGAGATGGATAAAACTTATGCCGGTATGAGTTATGAAGAAGTTGTTGAGAAATATTCTGATTACATAACAAGAATGTGTGTGGTGTGGACACAAAATGAAGAAGCAGCTAAAGATTGTTTTCAAAATACATTTATAAAGCTTTACAAGAGTTCAAAAACTTTTAATGACAGTGAACATTTGAAAGCATGGTTACTTAGAGTAGCAAGAAATGAGTGCAATGATTACCATAGAACTTTTTGGAATAAAAATGTATCAATTGGATTAGATAGAGAGAAATTGGAAAGAGTGAAAAATGATTCAGCAAATAAAATTCAATTTGACAGTGATACAGAAAATTTAGTTAAAGCATTGAGAAAACTATCTTTAAAGTATCGAGAAGTTTTAGTTCTTTATTATTATCAGGAATATAGTACAAAAGAAATTTCGGATATTCTTCAGTTAAGTGTTAATACCGTAAAATCAAGGTTACAACGTGGTAGAGAAAAGCTTGCAAAAATCATAAAAAAGCAGGTTTAAAATCAAAAATCATAAGGAATTGAAGAATGGAGGCAAATATGAATTTAAAAAAATTAGATACAATCAAAACTCCGGAAAATTGGAAAAGAGAATTACTTGAACAGCAAAAAATTACAAAAGAAAGTTCAAATACTGATTTTATGAAAATAAAAAGAATGAAATGGGCAATGGCAAGTCTGGTGTTAATAGTAGTATGTACAATGGGAATAACCGTTGGAGCAGACACTTCCAATCCGTTTGGAGAATTTTTACAAAGTGTGTTCGGAACAAAAAAGGTACAGGAGGTTCACTTAGAAACTACTTCCAATATTGGAGAAACTAATGCATATAAAGAGTATGAAGAACCGGGAGCAGAAATTCAATTAAGTAATAATATGGAAATTGTTGGAAGGAATGAAACTTTCATATTGGAGTACAATAAAGAGGATTCAGAAAAAGTTAAAAGTGTTTATTGTATAAAAAATAGTCAGTTGACAAGTGAACAGGTTAATAGATTCCAAGGTAAATATGATGGCAAAGATTTTTCTTTTGATTATGTTATAAAAAACAATGAAATTTGCGGATTCAATTATAATGGGGCAGTTAGTGAAGTTTTTCCGGTTATGGAAGAAAGGACAGTTTATGTGGCCTTGTATCAAACAAAAGAAGATACTGTAATAAAAGAGACAATTGCCAAAATTAATTTGGACACAAATGAAATTATAAAGCTTTCAAATGACAAAATGATTTGCAATTTTGTACTTTCACCAAATGGAAAAACACTTCTTTGCAATTTTAGAACAAAGGGATATTGGTCAGTGTTTGATTTGAAAAACAAAACAGAAAAGAAAATCAAGAAAAGCGTAATAAACGGATATGCAACAACTGATGAAATAGTTTTTGTGGATGACTACCATATATTAACTCTAGGCAAGGCGTTTACAAAAAATAAAACTGAATATTACAGTAAGTATCTTGTGAATTTGAAAAGTGGGAAAGTTGAAAAGGAATATTTTAATACACAAATTGACATAAATTTTAATTGGACATATATGTTCAACAAAAATATTCTGACAATAGAAAATGTAATGAAAGGTTCTAAATTTCAGATTAACATTCAGGAAAGAAAAGTTGAACCAATTATTGCATCTGAAAAATATGCCATATTTGGTGATGCATCTAATAAAATTATATATTTAATAAATCTTGAAAAAGAAGAGTGGATGAAATTGAAAATTCCTAATAAGGAGTGGGAGAATATGGAATTTTATTTAATGAGTAAGGAAAATAAAATGTTAATTACACTTAATAAAAAGGCATATATAATAGACTTATCAAAGCTGAAAAAGTTTAATGGATAATCTTATACCATTTGTTACTGATAAACAAATATTTCTTCCTTTTTCTACAATGGCACTGTCTAGAACGGCGAGGAGTTATAATAAAATCTCCACTATATATGAAGAAATGAGGGCTTTATATATAGTGGAGATTTTTATGTATACATTAATTAATTTTATCAAAAAATATAACAGAAGTATTAGAAGGAATGTGAATACGTTCTTTTTTGAGTAATGTTCTGGCACGTTGATTGGTTTCATAATCACGTTTTCCTTTTTCAAAAGTTGAACAACAAAGAAAATCACATTTCGATTCATTCTGTGAATTGGTATTAATTATAAATATAAAATTGTTTATGTTTGTATGACTTGATATTAAATAATCTGCCTTTATTGTAGTATAAAATGGATACATACGAGGCATAAATGAATATAGATTAAATTCATTATCAAGAGATTCTTTTAAATGAATTAGTGCCTCCAAACGAGGCTTAATCATATCTTTATATTGGGTAGCTTTTTTTAACGTATCAAAAGATATTTTGCCTTCAATTACACGGTCTGCTATTTTTGCAGATGAGTAGTTTGGGAGTGCAATATCTTTTGCATACTGAAAACCTGCAAGATGTGGATACTCATTTAAAGAAAAAATAAGATTAATTGGATATAATTGTTTTTGGTAGCCATAAACAAAGAGATATCTATATTCAATTATTTCTTTCCAGGCTCTGGCTGATTTTTGTAATAGATTCATATGATTTATCCCCCACGTTAAAAGTAAAGAGCCTTGCATATGCAAGACTCTTGTAAAGCGTTTTCTTTCGGTTTAGAAAAACCTATTCGGTTTGAGGTTATCGCATAACCCAAGGTCAGGCTCCACAATTGGCTGCATACCGAAACAGTCAACTGCTTCGAAGCCACGATAGCCGATCAACGTCGCTATCCTCTGATTTGATTATAACATAGTAGTACTTGTAGTCAAGGGATTACAAGTATTTGATGAGCATTAAAATTATAATGCTCAAAATTATTATATGCAGAAAAAATCAGTTTGAATCAACATAAATAATTAAAAGATAAGTTGACATATTTAACGGTTAAAATTCACCTTCATCCTCATTTTCTACACCAATCTATATCAATAAAGGATTGAAATTATAACTCATACGTTCTATAATGAACTCAAAACTCGGCTTAAAATAGTAAGTCGGAAACAAATAAATACTGTAAGATACAAATAGGAGAAGTTTATGAGTCACATGGATACTAGAATGTCTTGGGAACCGGACAAGCCTCATGAAGAATGTGGTGTCTTTGGAATGTATGATTTGGATGGCAACGATGTTGCATCATCAATTTACTACGGACTGTTTGCGTTACAGCATCGTGGACAGGAAAGCTGTGGTATTGCCGTATCAGATACTTTTGGACCTAGAAAGGTTGACCTTTTAAAAGGGATGGGATTGGTTAACGAAGTGTTCAACCAGGAGAATATAGCAAGCTTAAAAGGTAACATTGGTGTTGGTCATTGCCGTTATTCAACAGCAGGAGAAAGCATTCCAAGTAATGCACAGCCTTTGGTTATTAATTATGTTAAGGGAACTTTAATGTTAGCACATAATGGAAACCTTATTAATGCTAACGAATTGAGAGAGGAATTGGCATATACAGGTGCTATTTTCCAGACAACAATCGATTCAGAAGTTATAGCTTATCACATAGCAAGAGAGAGAATTAAGACTAAAACAGCCGAACAAGCAGTAGTAAATGCTATGAAGAAGATTAAAGGTGCGTACGCCCTTGTTGTTTCAAGTCCTAGAAAATTAATTGGAGCAAGAGATCCATATGGTTTTAAACCTCTTTGTATAGGTAAGCGTGATAATGCTTACATATTGGCTTCAGAAACTTGTGCATTGGATACAATTGATGCAGAGTTTGTCAGAGATGTGGAGCCGGGAGAAGTTGTTGTAATAGACAAGGATGGTATCAAATCAGACAAATCATTATGCTTAAAGCCTGAAGAACAGGCAAGATGCGTATTTGAATATATTTATTTTGCAAGACCTGACAGTAATTTTGACGGTACAAGTGTTTATCATTCAAGAATTATGGCAGGAAAGTTTTTAGCAATGGATAGTCCTGTTGATGCGGACATTGTTGTGGGGGTTCCTGAATCAGGTAATGCAGCAGCAATGGGATATGCAATGCAGTCAGGAATTCCTTACGGAACTGCTTTTGTCAAGAATGCATATGTTGGAAGAACATTTATTAAACCTCAGCAGAAGAGTAGAGAATCAAGCGTTCGAGTAAAATTAAATGTTTTGAAGGAAGCTGTTAACGGCAAGCGAGTTGTTATGATTGACGACTCAATTGTAAGAGGAACTACAAGTGACAGAATTGTACAGATGCTTAAAGATGCAGGTGCAACAGAAGTTCACGTAAGAATTAGTTCACCACCATTTATCAGTGAATGCTATTTTGGAACGGACGTGCCAAATAAGGAACAGCTTATAGCTCACAACCGTACTATAGAAGATATAAGACAAGTAATCGGTTCAGATTCATTGGCTTATCTTAGCATAGACAGACTAATCGAATTATCAGGTGGAAAGGCTATCTGTAAGGGATGCTTTACAGGTGAATATCCAATGGAACCACCAACGGAAGACATTCGTGGAGAGTATGACAAGTAAAAATAGTTACACGGATTGTTATGTGCTTAGCACTCTCGCAATCTGTAATCTTAATTAATAAAAAATTTTGGAGGTTTTTATGAACGACAGATACCAGAGCCCATTATCAGAAAGATATGCAAGTAAGGAAATGCAGTACATTTTTTCACCTGACATGAAATTTAAAACTTGGAGAAAGTTATGGATTGCATTAGCAGAATCAGAAATGGAATTAGGACTTAACATTACTCAGGAACAGGTTGATGAATTAAAAGCTCACGCTGATGATATTAACTATGATGTTGCAAAAGAAAGAGAAAAATTAGTACGTCACGATGTTATGTCACATGTTTACGCATACGGAGTACAGTGTCCTAAGGCTAAAGGAATTATCCACCTTGGTGCAACATCATGCTATGTTGGAGATAATACAGATATTATCGTAATGACAGAAGCATTAAAGCTTGTAAGAAAGAAACTCATAAACGTAATTAATGAACTTGCAAAATTCGCAGATAAATATAAAAATCAGCCAACATTGGCGTTTACACATTTCCAGCCTGCTCAGCCTACAACAGTTGGTAAGAGAGCAACTTTATGGCTTATGGAATTAAAATTAGACTTAGATGATCTTGACTACATTATTGACAGTATGATGCTTTTAGGAAGCAAGGGTACAACAGGAACTCAGGCAAGCTTCTTAGAATTATTTGAAGGCGACCATGAAAAGATTAAAGAATTAGAAAACAAGATTGCTAAGAAGATGGGATACACAAAGTGCTTCCCTGTATCCGGACAGACATATTCAAGAAAGATGGACACAAGGGTTCTTAATGTATTAGCAGGTATTGCTGCAAGTGCTCACAAGTTTTCAAATGACATTAGACTTTTACAGCACCTTAAAGAAATTGAAGAACCATTCGAAAAGAATCAGATTGGTTCATCAGCTATGGCATATAAGAGAAACCCAATGCGTAGCGAAAGAATTGCATCATTAGCTAACTATGTAATGGTTACAGCTTTAAATCCTGCAATTACATCAGCAACACAGTGGTTTGAAAGAACATTAGATGACTCAGCTAATAAGCGTTTAAGCGTTCCTGAATCATTCCTTGCAATTGATGGTATTCTTGATTTATACCTTAATGTAGTAGACGGATTAGTAGTTTATGACAAGGTTATTGAAAAGAGACTTATGAGCGAACTTCCATTTATGGCAACAGAAAATATTATGATGGATGCTGTTAAGGCAGGCGGAGACAGACAGGAATTACACGAAAAGATTCGTGAATTATCAATGGAAGCAGGAAAAAATGTTAAGGAGAAAGGTTTAGATAACAATCTTCTTGAACTTATTGCAAATGATCCTGCATTTAATATGAGTCTTGAAGATCTTCAGAAGACAATGGATCCTTCAAAGTATGTTGGACGTTCACCTGAACAGGTTGACGAATTCCTTACAGAAGTTATTAATCCTATTTTGGAAGAAAACAAAGAGATTCTTGGAATGTCAGCAACAATCAATGTATAAATTGTGATTTTTTTGTGAAACAGTAGGCAGAATGCCAGTTAAATGAAATAAATACTTTAATTATTAAGGCAAGTGTGATAAAATCAGTTGTATGTTTGAGTCGGAAAGTATAGAATTTCCGAACATATGACTGATTTTATTTTTTTTCTTTAAGAATTAAAACGATTTAACAAAAATCACGTCATAATAAATAGTAGAGGAGAAATGAAAATGTTTAAGAAAGTTTTGGCAGTTGGTTTTTCTGCTGTATTAGCATTGTCATTAGTAGCATGCGGAGGCAGCAAAGACAACAAATCAAAGTCAAGTAAAGAGACAACAACAGCAAGCGAAAGCGAGGCAGCAACAGTTTATTCTGTAAAGGATGAGAAGATTAAAGTTGACAGCGGTGTTATTAAGCTTGCAGATTATTCACAGTTAACAGTATACGAAGATGATGTAAAGGTAACAGATGATAGTTATAAGTCACAGGTTGATTACATCTTAGAGCAGAGCGCAACATATAAAGATACTAAGAGTGCAAAGATTTCATCAGTAGACAAAGTTAAAGTTGACTACACAGGACAGATTAAGTATAAGGGTAAGAAAGTTACTTTTGAAGGCGGTACAGCTTCTGATCAGGAAATTGACCTTGGAAATAATAGTAGCGGATACATTGATGGATTTACTAAAGCATTAGAAGGACAGCACAAAGTTGGGGACAAGTTTACTAAGAAATTAAAATTCCCTGACACATACAAAAACAACACAAAGATTGATGGGAAAGAAGTTAAACTTGCAGGAAAGACAGTTTGGTTTACTTTTACAATTAAGAGTATTTCAACTAAGTCAGTTCCAAAGTTAACAGACAAGTTTGTAAAAGAAAAATTCGGTGCATACGGTGTAACAGATGTTAAGTCATTTGAAAAATATGCAAGAGAACAGATGAGAACATCAAACATTATGAACAAAGTTTGGTCAAACTTTGTAGCTTCTTGTGAAGTTGTATCATACAGCTCAACAGAAAAAGAAAGCTTAAAGAAAGTTGCAGATGCAAACTACGAATCACAGCTTCAGTCACAGTATGGTGTAGATCTTGATTCATATCTTGAAGCAGCTTCAATGTCAAAAGAAGACTGGGATAACAACATCATGAGCCAGGTTGAATCATCATTAAAGACAAAGATGGTATACCAGGCATTAGCAAAGAAGGCAGATTTAGTTCCTTCAGATTCAGATTACAACAAAGAAGCTGAAACACTTGCACAGCAGAACTCATTATCAGTAAAAGAACTAGAATCAACATATGGTAAAAAAGAAGTTGAATATGCTGTAATTACACAGAGAGTTCAGAAATATATTGCTGAAAATGTAACAGTTAAGGAAGGTTCAGAACCTACAACAGCAGCAGAAACAACAGAAGCTGCAACAACAGCAAAATAATAAATACTTGGATTTTTGAAAACAGGTATTGATGGAATAAAAAGAGTGCTATTTTATCGGAATGATAAGATGGCATTCTTTTTTTTGCTATAAGGT
Source organism: Eubacterium ventriosum (assembly GCF_025150745.1). Taxonomy (NCBI): domain Bacteria; kingdom Bacillati; phylum Bacillota; class Clostridia; order Eubacteriales; family Eubacteriaceae; genus Eubacterium; species Eubacterium ventriosum. Next base: position 104,909 of record NZ_CP102282.1, on the reverse strand, counting down.
TGCATTACTATTTTAAATGTGCTAAATTATTCCACGGATGGTATTCGACAGAAACTATACCGAAGGAAAATGACTATATAAAAAACTGATGCGACGGTAGCTCATATCTTAGGAATGAGACTAACTATCCCGATTTTGAAAGAAGGAGGGATGCTCATGAAGTTTGGATTTATAGGAGCGGGAAAAGTTGGTTTTTCCCTTGGAAAATATTTGGCAGATAATAACCAGAATGTAGTTGGTTATTATAGCATAATCAATGAAGAAGCCATAGAAGCAGCAAAGTTTACCGGTTCTAAGTATTATGAGAACATGGAACAGTTGGTAGAGGATAGTGAAGTTTTATTTTTGACTGTCCCCGATGGACAGATTGAGAATCTATGGAATCAGTTAAAATCAAGTCATAAAAATTGGATGGCAAAGTATAATAAACCTTTGCTTAACAATAAAATAGTGTGCCATTGTAGTGGTGCATTATCCTCAGATATCTTTTCGAGTATAGCCGAATATGAAAGTTTTGGCTATTCTATCCATCCACTCTTTGCAGTGAGTAACAGATACGAATCTTACAAGGAATTATCAGATAGTTATTTCACAATAGAAGGAAATATTGAAAAAATCAATAAAATGAAAGAATTGTTTGAAAGTTTCGGAAACACTGTATGTATTATTTCAAAGGATGACAAAATTAAATACCACGGAGCGGCGGCTATTGCCAGCAATCTTGTTGTTGGTTTAATAGGTCTTAGTGAAGAACTGCTTAAACAGTGTGGGTTTGATGAAAAATCGGCTCATAATGCATTAGCACCAATTATTAAGGGAAATGTTAAGCACATTGTAGAAGAGGGCGTTGTAGAAGCACTTACGGGGCCTATTGAGCGTTGTGATGTGTCTACAGTAAGAAAACATATGAGCGTTTTTGATAAAAAAACCAATGAAATCTATAAAGCAGTGTCAAAAGAAGTATTGGAAATTGCAAAGATAAAAAACAAAGATAGAGATTATAGTAAGATGGAGGAAGTATTACAATGAAAAATACGGTAAGTACATTGTTAAAACAGAAGCAGGAAGGAAAGAAGATTTCAATGCTTACCTGCTATGACTATTCAACAGCAAAATTAATGGAAGAAGTTGGAGTAAACACAATTCTTGTAGGTGATTCACTTGGAAATACAATGCTTGGATATGAAGATACAATTCAGGTAACAATGGAAGACATGATTCATCATTGTGCAGCAGTATCAAGAGGCTTAAAGAACACATTTTTAGTTTGTGACATGCCATTTATGTCATATCAGACATCACCATATGATGCAGTTGTTAATGCAGGCAGACTTATGAAAGAAGGTCATGCCAACATGGTTAAATTAGAAGGTGGAAAAGAAGTTTGCCCACAGATAGAAGCAATAGTAAAAGCATCAATTCCTGTATGCGCCCATTTAGGACTTACACCACAGTCAATAAATGCACTTGGTGGCTATAAAGTTCAGGGAAAGACAGAAAGTGATGCACAGAAATTAATAGACGATGCAAAGGCAGTACAGGAAGCAGGAGCTTCAATGTTAGTACTTGAATGTGTACCTGCAGAACTTGCAGCAAAAATAACAAAAACACTTCATATTCCAACAATCGGTATTGGAGCAGGAAACCAGTGCGACGGACAGGTACTTGTATATCAGGACATGTTAGGAATGTTTACAGACTACGTGCCAAAATTCGTAAAACAGTTTGCAGGTGTAGGCGAAACAATGAAAAAAGCATTCAAAGAATATATGGAAGAAATCCAGAGCGGAGCTTTCCCGGCAGAAGAACACTCATACAAAATAGATGACGAAGTAATAGAAAAATTGTACTTCTAAGGATTGCGAGAGTGCGAAGCACGTAGCAATCCGGTAATCATTAACTTGAAAAAATCAAATATAACAGCGAAGCGTAGCTTCAACAAACAGGAGGTCAACATGAAAGTTGTAACAACAATAAAAGAAGTAAGAGAAAACGTAAAACAGTGGAAAAAAGAAGGACAGACAGTAGGTTTTGTACCAACAATGGGATATTTGCATGAAGGACACGGAAGCCTTATCACAAAAGCAAGAGAGAACAATGACAAAGTAGTAGTAAGTATTTTTGTAAATCCAATGCAGTTTGGACCAACTGAAGATTTAGACAGTTATCCAAGAGACCTTGAAAAAGATTCAAAATATTGTGAAAGCTTAGGAGTAGATTTAATATTCCACCCGGAACCATCAGAAATGTATCATGACGATTTCAGTTCATATGTTGATATGTCAGTTTTAACAGAAGAACTTTGTGGATTAAGCAGACCTGTACATTTTAGAGGCGTTTGTACAGTAGTAAACAAACTTTTCAACATTGTACAGCCTGACAGAGCTTATTTTGGAGAAAAAGACGCACAGCAGCTTGCAATCATTAAGCATATGGTTCAGGACTTGAATATGGATATTGAAGTAGTAGGATGCCCAATTATCAGAGAAGAAGACGGTCTTGCAAAAAGTTCAAGAAATACATATCTTTCACCTGAAGAAAGAAAGGCAGCTTTAGTTTTAAGCCAGACAATCAACTTGGCTAAACAGCTTATTGCAGATGGAGAAAAGGACGCTGATGTATTAGTTGCAAAGATGAAAGAAAATATTGAAAAAGAACCTCTTGCAAAAATCGATTATGTTAAGGCAGTTAACGGACTAACAATGCAGCAACAGAAAGAAATTAAAGCACCTATGTTAATTGCAATGGCGGTATACATAGGAAAAACAAGATTAATAGATAATACAATTTTACACTAATTTATGGTAATAAATCAGACAGTAAAATTAGTAGGTTTTACTGTCTGAAATTATGATAATTTGTGACAATTAAGATATTTGGAAGTGATGAAAGGATAAAACAATGCAGATTAATATGTTAAAAAGTAAAATTCATAGAGCAACAGTAGTTCAGTCAGAGCTTGATTATGTGGGAAGCATAACAGTTGACGAGGATTTAATGGATGCATCAGGAATTTATGAATATGAAAAGGTACAGATAGCAGACGTAAACAATGGCAACAGATTTGAAACATACGTTATAGCAGGAGAGAGAGGTTCAGGAATGATTTGTCTTAATGGTGCAGCAGCTCATATGGTCAGCCTTGGGGACAAGATTATTATTATGAGTTATGCCCAGATGGATCCTTCAGAAATTAAGGATAATAAGCCTAAAGTTGTTTTTGTTGATGATGAAAATAAGATTACAAGGGTAACTAATTACGAAAAACATGGAAAATTATTTGACTTAGAAAAATAAAAATTATATCATATTTCTGTAGTAAAATTTGGAAAGGTGAAATTTTTATGTTAAAAGGAAAGACAGTTGTGCTTGGAGTTACAGGAAGCATTGCAGCATATAAGATAGCCAACCTTGCAAGTATGCTTGTAAAGAAGGGATGCAGTGTTCACGTAATAATGACAAGAAATGCAACAAATTTTATAAATCCTATTACATTTGAAACACTTACAGGTCATAAGTGCCTGGTTGATACATTTGATCGTAATTTTGAATTTAGCGTAGAACATGTATCATTGGCTAAACAGGCAGATATTTTTATGGTTGCACCGGCAAGTGCCAATGTTATTGGAAAGATTGCAGGGGGAATAGCAGATGATATGCTTACAACAACTATAATGGCGGCTAAATGCCCTAAGATTATATCTCCGGCAATGAATACTAATATGTTTGAAAATCCTATTGTACAGGACAATCTGACTAAGTTAAAGAGTTACGGATATGAGATTGTTGAACCGGCAAGCGGATATTTGGCATGTGGCGACACTGGCAAGGGTAAGATGCCTGAACCGGAAGTGCTTTATTCATATATTTTAAAGACTATCGGTTGTGAAAAGGACTTGTTAGGCAAGAAAGTTCTTATAACAGCAGGTCCAACACTTGAAAAGATTGATCCTGTAAGATTTATAAGTAATCATTCAACAGGGAAGATGGGATATGCCATTGCTGAAAATGCAATGCTTAGAGGGGCAGAAGTTACTTTGGTAACGGGAAGAACTTCAATTAAGAAACCTGATTTTGTTAAGATTATTGATGTTTTAAGTGCTCAGGATATGTTTGAAGCAGTAGATGAAAATTTCGACCAGCAGGATATTGTTATAATGAGTGCGGCAGTGGCTGATTACAGACCGAAAACTGTTGCTACAGAGAAGATTAAGAAGAAGGATGGGGAAGGGTCTATTCAGTTAGAAAGAACCACTGATATTCTTGGAACAATGTCTAAAAGAAAGAAGAACCAGTTTGTATGTGGTTTTTCAATGGAAACAGAGAATATGTTGGAGAACTCAAAAGCTAAGCTTGAAAAGAAGAATTTAGATATGATTTGTGCCAACAATTTGAAAGTTAAAGGTGCCGGTTTTGGTACAGACACTAATGTGGTAACACTTATAACTAAGGACAATGTAGTTGAGTTACCATTAGAATCTAAGGCAGAAGTGGCAGCGCAGATTTTAGATACTATTGTAAAGAAATAGGAGAATGATTAAGTAAGGAGTAGGGATGAGAAATAACTTAAAGAAGAAAGTTTGCAGTTTACTTGTTGCAACATTAATGACAACGGCAACATTTGCAAACGGATTTACATATGGTGGCATTACGGTATCGGCAGAAGAAAGCAACGTAACAGTCCAGAGTAGTGGAAATGTTGAAATATCAGGAGAGAAAACATACTCAGATATTAATGATTCAACAGGCTCAGGTGTGAACACAGGAGATGTGGAAACATCGACAGTGGAAACTACTACAGGAGAAATAGTTGAGACTACAACTGATGAAACGACAATGCCTGAGACTACAGTGGAACCAACAACAGAAGAACCAACAACACCGCAACCTACAACAGTACCGGCCACAACAAAGCCTGCATCAACAAAGGTTGTTGCCTGGGGTAAGAATGCAGCAGGTCAGTTTGTTAATGGTAATAAGAAGGTAATTAAGGGCGCCACAATGAAAGGTGTAGACGTTAGTTACCACAATGGAACAATTAACTGGAAGAAAGTAGCTGCAAGTGATGTTGATTATGCAATTATCAGATGTGGTTACGGAGATAACATAAAGAGCCAGGATGATAAGAAATGGGCTGAAAATGTTGCAGGATGTGAAAAGAACAATATTCCATATGGAGTTTATATTTATTCATATGCTACTTCAGTTAAACAGGCTGAAAGCGAAGCAAATCATGTTTTAAGATTAATAAAGGGACATACATTAAACTTTCCAATTTATTATGATATGGAAGATGCGGTTCAGGCTAAGCTTTCAAAATCAATGAGAACAAAGATTGCAAACAAGTTTCTGGGAATAATTAGGAATGCAGGCTATGAATGTGGTATTTATGCAAACCTTAACTGGTGGAACAATTATCTTGATTCAAGCCTTGGCGGTGATAATACATGGAGAACATGGGTTGCACAGTACAATAATAATGGCTGTGATTACAAGAGCAACTACAGTATGTGGCAGAGCTCATCTACAGCTAAGGTAAGTGGTATAAGTGGAAAGGTAGATATTAATTTCTGGTTTGGAGAAGTGAGAGACAGAAGTTATGATATTACAGTAAAGAAGGGACCTTCAACGGTTAATACAGTGGCAACACCTAAACCGGTAAAAGCTCCTACAAGAGTAAAAATAAGTTCAGTTAAGGTAGGTAAGAAGAAAGCCACAGTTAAGTGGAAGAAGATTTCATCTGTAAAAGGATACAGAATACAGTATTCTACATCAAAGAAATTTACTTCAAAAACAACAAAGTCTAAGTATACAACAAAGACAAGTATTAAAATAAAGAAGTTAAAATCAAAGAAAACTTATTATTTCAGAGTAAAAGCTTACAAAAAGAATGCAGCAAACAAGAAAGTGTATTCAAAGAGCTGGAGTAAGGTAAAACATAAAAAGATTAAATAATTACATAGATTAATCTGTGTAAGCACAGGTTTGGCAAGAAGATTTGAAACGGTAATTATGCAATAAGAAAAGCATGTATCAACGTAAAGGAGAACAAAAAAGTTGATACATGCTTTTTCTGTTAAAACTTATAAATGATATCTTTGTTATATGTGCATCCTGCCTTGCATACAGGGCTTACAAAGTTATCATGATTAATAGCATCGGGATAATACTGTGGTTCAAAACAAACAGCTTCTCTAACATTGTAAATGTGGTCTTTTTTACCTTTTACATTCTCAACAAAGTTGGCTGTGTACATCTGAACACCCGGACAATTAGTAGAAATCTTCATTTCTATTCCCGAAACATCACCTACAGCATCCACAATATTGTGAAGCTTAGAATCAGTAGGATCTGTAATCCAGTTATGGTCATATCCGTTAGCATATTTTAAAGGAATGTAGTTTTTATTAATATCCTGGCCAATAGTTTTAAAATTATTAAAATCCATTGGAGTGTCTTTTACAGCTTCAATCTCGCCTGTAGGAATTGATGTTTCGTCAGCAGGAGTAAAGCTGTCTGCATATATTTTTACACTGTGATTTAAAACAGTACCTGAACCTTCGCCATTTAAATTAAAATAAGAATGGTTAGTCACGTTAATAATAGTATCCTTGTCAGGAGTAGCATTGTAGTTAATCTTAAAGCCATCTTCCAACAATTCGTAAGTAACATACATCTTTAAGGCTCCGGGAAATCCCTGATCCATATGTGGGCTTTCAAGTGAAAAAGTAATTGAAGTGTCATTCTGATTTTCCACTGTCCATACACGTTTAGAATATGGATTAAGACCACTGTGAAGGTTATTTGGTCCGTTATTAATATCAAGATTGTATTCTGTGTTATTTAGCACGAAATGTCCTTTAGCTATTCTGTTGGCGCATCTTCCAACATTACAACCAAAGTAATATCCGTCATCTGTTTCATAGCCTGATACATCATCATATCCTAAAACGATGTCTGTAGGCTTGTTATTTCTGTCAGGAACAACAATGCTTACAAGAGTTGAACCAAAATCAGTTACACTAATTTCTAAATTATTATTTTTTAAGGTGTAAAGCTTAGTAGCAATACCATCTTTTGTAATTCCAAAATCTTTAACTGTCATTATAATCCTCCTAATTTTTAATAGGCAAAACTACGAGAAAATATGAAAAAGGGGAGGGAATGAAAAAGTAGTTTTGCCTATGTTAACAAATATAGAAATAAAACTATAAAGTTTTAATAAATCTCAAAAATGCTTCTAAGCCGTCAGGTGTACATTTGTAAACGCCTGCGTCTTCTAAAACTTTTACGAAAACTTTTCCAATTTCTGCTTGAATAATGTCCATAACATTATCTTTATTAACGTCATCATAGTTGGCAAGAAAATCGTATGCCCAATCGGCATGTTTCTCAATAGCTTCGTTTTCGCGAATATCTTTTCCTTCAAGAATATATTCAGCAAGTAAATTCATCTCGCCTTTTAATCTTGATGGAAGTACTGCAAGACCCATAACTTCAATTAAACCAATATTCTCTTTCTTAATATGGTGAAGTTCTTCGTGTGGGTGATATACACCTAAAGGATGTTCTTCTGTAGTAATGTTATTTCTTAATGCTAAATCAAGTTCAAACATACCATCCTTAAATCTTGCAATAGGAGTTATGGTATTGTGTGGTGTTCCGTCAGTTTCAGCATAAATAAATGCATCCTCATCAGTGTAGCCTCTCCAAGCCTTCAAAATATGGTCGGCAAGTTCAATTATTCTGTCACTGTCTTTTGACTGTAATCTGATAACTGATAAAGGCCATTTTACAATACCACATTTAACATCGTCAAAACCATCAACTGAAAATTCTTTGATAATATCAGCCTTTGCCATGGCAAAAGTATAATTACCCCCCTGGAAATGGTCGTGACTTAAAATTGAACCTCCAACAATTGGAAGGTCTGCATTTGAACCAAGAAAATAATGAGGAAAGAGCTTAACAAAATCAAATAATTTTCTAAAAGCTGCTTTATCTATCTTCATTGGTACATGCTGTCCGTTAAATACTATGCAATGTTCGTTATAATAAACATATGGAGAATACTGAAATCCCCAGTTTGAATCATTGATAGTAATAGGAATGATTCTATGGTTCTGTCTTGCAGGATGATTTACACGACCTGCATATCCTTCATTTTCCATACAAAGCTGACACTTCGGATAAGAAGATGAAGCAGCTTTTCCTGCGGCTGCAATAGCTTTAGGATCTTTTTCCGGCTTTGATAAATTAACAGTAATGTCAATTTCACCGTACTGTGAAGGAACAGTCCATTTTAAATCCTTTTCTACTCGTGATTTTCGAATGTAATTAGTTTTTGTAGAAAAATCATAGTAGAAATCGGTTGCTTCTTTCGGAGAATTGCTATATTTTTTCCAAAAGATTTCTGAAACCTGTGAAGGACGTGGCATTATGAAATTCATAAGCTTTGTATCAAAAAGGTCTCTGTAAGTAATAGAGTCTTCAATAAGCTTCATTTCACAGGCAATATCCAAAAGGTTATCTAATATATTGTCAAGATTAATCTCCTCACCTGAAATATCAGGATCAGAGTAATCATCTTTGCCAAAAGCATCCAAAATCATATTAGTTGAATAATTTCTTTCTGATTCAGGAATTAAACCTGAATTAATACCATACTGTACTAATTTTTTTATATTTTTATCTAATTCTGAGACGTTAATCATAATACTTTAACACCTCCATACTTTCTAATCTTTAATACATGACATGCACCTTCACCGAAAATACTTTCTGTAGCTTTCTTATACTCAGGTACAAAATCAGTTTTAACAAAAGCCTGTATAGTGCCGGCAAAACCACCACCGTGTACTCTGCATACACCATTGTTTCCTAAAACATTTTCACTAATTGCAATACCTATTGAAACAGGCTGGTTCTGGAAATCATGGTTAGAATAAATATTCTGGAGACGCTTGTAAGAAGAATCTCCTGATTCCTTAATTAAAGATAAAAATGTGTCAAAGTCATCAGCTTTTAAAGCGTCAACTTCTTTCTGAACACGTTCATTGTCCTTAAAGAAATGCATAGCTCTCAAAATATTTCTGTCTCCAACTTTTCTGAAAATCTCAGGAAGTTTATTGAAAAATTCTTCAGCCGGAATATCATTTAAAAATTCTTTCCCAAATAAAGCTGCAACTTCTTTCATTTCTTTAGGAATGGCAGAGTAGTCATCTGTTAAGTCTGCGTGTGAACCTTTAGTATCAACTATACAAAGGCTGTAACCCTTATCTGCAATGTCGAAATCAACTTTTTCAACAATAGGATTAGCAGGATCTTTAAAATCAATATGTACAAATCCACCAACTGAGCAAGCCATCTGATCCATAAGACCACAAGGTTTTCCGAAGAATACATTCTCAGCATACTGACCAATAATTGCTATATCAATTGGAGAAACTTTCATATCGTTATATAAACCTGAAAGAATAGTTCCGATAATTGCTTCAAATGCTGCTGAAGAAGAAAGACCTGCACCATTTAAAACATCGCTTGTAACGTATGCCTTAAAAGGACCTGTTTTGTAACCGTGGTCGTTCATTCCTGCAATAACACCTTTAATTAAAGCAGAAGTAGTACCAAATTCTGCTTCGTTAACAGCAATGTTGTCAAGACTAATGCTTAATGGTGAATAACCTTCAGAAAAAAGTTCAATAGTATTTTTGTCATTATTTCCAACAATTGCAATTGCATCTAAGTTAACAGAGGCGGCCAAAACCATACCGTGCTGATGGTCTGTATGATTACCACCTACTTCAGTTCTTCCCGGTGCACTATAAATGTCAACGTTCTCTTCACCGAAAAGCTCTATATATTTATCTAATGCATTAACATATCTTTCTTTCTGGTATTTAATCATTTCTGCATCATCATAATATAAATCAGCCAATGTGCTATCGTGTTCATTATTCAAAAACTGATTCTTTAATGTTGTTACGTTTGTCATTGAAAACCTCCCGATACATAAAAATATTACTTCGCTTTTACTGTAAAATTTGTTTAACTAAAATGTATAACTTTTTTAGTAAAATATCAATAGTTTTTTGATAAAAAAATAAAGTTTGAATATATTGCACAAATAGTCGAATCAAAAACTGTAACAAGTGAATAAGGGAAAAATAAATAAAAACGATTCGGTAAAAGAAAAAGTAAAACTTTAGTAAAAAGTATTGCAAAATCTATGAAAGTTTATTACTATAGAATAGCATTAAATTTAAGCAGAAAATACCGAAAGTTTGATTACATGGATTGTAATCTTATATAGAATGGAAGAATGGAGAGAAGAAATGGCAACAATAAAAGATATTGCTGAAATGGCAGGAGTAAGTATTACAACAGTTTCAAGAATACTTAATAATGATTCATCTTTAAGTACAACGATGGAAACTAAGCAGAAAGTAATTGATGCTGCAAAAAAATTAAACTACAAAAAAGTAGGAAGAAGTACAAAGGCCACATTCAGATTGGGTATTGTTCAGTGGTTTTCAGCAGAGCAGGAACTTCAGGATACATATTATCTTTCAGTTCGTAATGGTATTGAAGATTTTTGTATAAAAAATTGTATTCAGATAGTAAGAGCTTTCAAGACAGATGTTAATTATATGGATTATCTTGAAAATATTAATGGACTTATCTGCATTGGAAAGTTTAGCAAAAAAGAAGTGAAAGAATTAAAGAGAATATCTAAAAATATTGTATTCTTAGATATGCCTGTAGCAGATTATAGTGTTACATCATTTACATTAGACTTTGAATATGCAGTAAATAAAGCAATGAGTTATCTTACAAAACTAGGTCATACAAAGATTGGATTTTTAGGCGGACGAGAAATTTTAGATACTGATGAAGTTTTTGATGATGAAAGAATTAAGGAATATGTAAAATATTGTTCAGAACATGGTCTTGATTATGACAAATATTTAAAAGAAGGACAATATTCCATTGAATCAGGATATAGTATGATGAGTGAATTTATTCAGTCCAAAGATATGCCAACAGCCGTATTTGCGGCAAGTGATTATATTGCATTTGGAGCAATGAAGGCTATTAAAGAAAACGGATTAAAGATTCCTGAAGATATTTCAGTTATTGGATTTGATGATGCACAGATTTGTAATTATACAACTCCAACATTGACAACCATACATGCACCTGCATATGATATGGGACAGTATGGTGCCAACTTCCTTTTTGGAGCTACTAACTGTAGCATAACAACTCCATTGAATGTAAAAATGCCTTGTGAGTTAGTTGAAAGAGAATCATGCGGACCTGTTAAAAATAAAGAGCTCCGCTAAAATCATAACGAAATTTGTTTGACAACACATCTCCGTATAAAGCATTATTGAAATTTTGAATTAAATAAACTGCTTCAGTCGCAGAGTTTTCAAACAATTCGTACAAGTAATCTAAGTGATGTTCACATTTAGGATTACTGTCAGGTTCAACAACGTGGCCATATAAACTTTTATAATGAAAAGTGGCATGCATTAATAAATCAATGCATGTCCTTTTTGCTTTATGTGGCGCAACAAAGAACTTCTTGATTATATACATCCATTTAAGTGAAGCGTGAATTGTGTATGTTGAAATCTGATTATAAAAAGGTGACATACTTTCAGCAACACTTTCCTTAGTTGGAATTAAATGGTGCATAGGAAAACTTTCAGGAGTATATCCGTCTTCAACAAGAAGCTTATGCTCAAAAGCACCCTCAATTTCAATGTGCCCACAATCGGTTTCATCCATTGTTACATTAACATAAGGATGACAGTTTTTGTCCAATACATAGTGACAAATAAGTCCTAAAAGGTAACTGTACTGCGAACTGTTTTTTCCATATTTATTTACAATCTTAACGGCGTGTGTCATAAAAGGATAAAAATCTTTATGATGAATAGAAACGCCTATCTGATTAGTTTTATTTTTCGAAAAAGCCCTGTAATAAAATAGAAAATCTGGTCCCTGTAACCCTGCCTTAAACGGAGCGGGATATTTCTTAATAACATTCTTTATATCTTTTGGTAATCCGGGAATTACCATTTTTCCAAATTTATAATGTGCATATGCAGATGGCATAAAAACACCTCCTATTTACAAATATTTTTATGATTGATTTGTATGTTTAATTTTAATATTTCATTTATTAGAACTTATACAATATATATTAACATATTTACCATTTTAAAGTGAGAATATTTTGTTAAATATAAGTAAAAGAACCATAATGTCATTATAGAAGAAAAATAACACAAAATAAGACAAAAAACTAAACAAAATATAAATTAAAAAAGTTGTCACTTTTTTCTTTCTCATACGTTGTAATTAATAAGAGAGAAAAATAGAGAGAGAAAGTGATAGAAAAAATATAGCAATTAGGCAATTATCAATAAAATTTTTAGAATGAAAGGAGAAAAAGGTATGAACAAGAAGATGAAAAAGTTAATGGTATCAATGCTAGTGTTGTGTGTAATGTTAATGGGAAAGAGTTATGACATAATGGCGAGTGATAGCCAACTTGGAGAAATTTATGATGAAGGAGATTTTGAAACTTTAAGTGATTACAATCAGTATATGCAAAAAAGAGGATTAATGATTACCAATTCAAGAGCGGCTAATAGTTACTATTTAGCAAGTGTTAGAAAAACAACAGCAATTGCAGAATATTCTTTGGAAGGATTGTTGGGAAAGAAAGGTGTTCAAAATTTTTGCATTGATGATGAAAAGAAATATATTTATGTAACCCAGCAAAGTCAGGGAACTATAAGTATATTAAAAATGAAAATAGACCAATCAACAAAAAAAGCTAGTTATGAGAGTAAAATGACATTAAATAAATGTGGACATGGGCAAACACTTGAAATATATAAATATAATGGAAAAACTTATTTATTAGTTTCAAGCAAGGAAAATAAGATAAGTGATAGCACATATTGGTCAGTTCAAGTTGCAAGAGTCGAATATCAGGCAAATAAAACATATAATTATACATCTCTTCACAGGTTAACATATATTAATTATGCTAACAAAGCAGGAAGTAATGGAAATCCAGAGAATATAGGAACATTAACAAGATGTGACGCTGCACTTTCGACAGACTCTAAATATATAATTATATGGGCGAAAGCAGGAAGCAATTTACAATATAGTTGTTATGATTTTACTGAAGTAAATAAAGCACTTGATAAAGAAGAAACAGTGTCATGTAAGTCGAATTCAATATTAAGTAAAGCTTTGAAATATTATTTCATAAAGCAGTCAGATGAAACAACATATCCACAAAAGTCATTTCAGGGAATTGAATTAACAAATGGTTTAAATATATATCAATCATCTGGAAAAGATAACTTGGATAATTGCATTGCAAATATTAGCAAATCAGGTAATTGGAAGTCTACTGCAGTTATATCTGTTCCAAGATTTAACGATGAAAAAGTTATTTTGAATAAGTCAAATGTTGAAATTGAAGGAATTAAAATTAGAGGGTCGAAGTTATTTTTTGCAACAATAATCAATGATGGCTTAAGAAATTCATATATTTATAGTATAGATAAATCTGTTATGGATTAAATGGAATAAAATATAAAAAACTTTCGTTTAATATATAACAAAACAAAATAGATGCAAATATGAAAGCATCGTATAGAAAACAAGGAGGTACGGATATGAAGAAATTGTACAAAAAAATAGGAGTTATACTAGCATTAACAATGGTAATTGGTTTGATTCCGGCTCAGGGTGTTAATGCGGCAAAAGCAAAGAGTAATGTAACTTATTCTATTAAGAAGGGAACATTGGTTATTAAAGGAAAAGGAAAAATGCCGGCTAAAATGACCTTCAAAAATAACAAAAAAATTAAGAAGGTTGTAATAAGAAAGGGTGTGACATCAGTATCAGATAAAGCATTCTACAAATGTAAAAATCTGAAGAAGGTTACTATTTCAGGTACAGTAACAAAAATCGGAAAGTATAGTTTTTACGGAACAAAAATAAAGAATATAACTATACCTGAAAAGGTTGGAAAAATCGGTCAGAATGCTTTAGGAAAATGTAAAAAATTAAAGACAATAACAATGCCGGGAAATCTTAAAGTGATGTTAGATTCTAATGAAGATTATTCAGCAGCAGTATTAATGTCAGGCTCAAATGTTAAAACAGTAAAGTTTAATACAGCTTTTGAACCGGCAATGGCAAGCTATTGTGAAGCGGAAAATCTTCAGGTGATGGCAAAAGATAAAAAATATAAATCAATAAATGGAATGGTTTATACAAAGGACGGAAAAAAACTTGTAAGAGTTCCAATGAATCGAAAAACAGTTAATGTTAATGACGGATGTGAAGAAATTTGCTTATCAGCATTACTTTATGAGAAAAAAATTCCGGATGATTTTCCACAGACCTGCGGTGATTTTTCAGAGATTACAATACCAAAATCAGTAACAAAAATAAATGATACTGAATATACTACAAGTCAGGTGTACTATAGCTGGAACGGAAAGAAGTACACTAAGACAAAGGTTAAAGGAGTATATGAATATATCCCTAATAACGAAAATTATAACCTGAAGATTACAATAAAGGATGGAAATGAAAACAACATTAGTATTTTGAATAAATACTTTAAAAAAGCAAACATAATTAAATAAAATATTTTAAGAATAGAGAAGCTGTTTCATGTAAAGTGGGCAGCTTCTTTTGGCTAAAAATATTAGCGTGATCTTTGAAATAAAAAGTTAAAAAAATGGAATAATCTCCGATATAAAGTTAAAAAATGTTGGCTTAATATTTGATGAAAAAATTATAAAAAATTTAGGCTAAGAGTTGTTGATTTTTGAATATAAGTATGTTATTCTAATCACAGAACAAACGTTCGAAAAAACATAAAGAAGGAGACAGGCTATGGAGATTACACAGAATATGACTATTTCAGAGAAGTTGAAGATATTAACTGATGCGGCTAAGTATGACGTAGCCTGTACAAGCAGTGGAGTTGACAGGGGCAATAAAGGGCAGGGCATTGGAGATACTCATGCTTGCGGAATCTGTCATACTTTTTCGGCAGATGGAAGATGTGTTTCATTGCTTAAAATATTATTTACCAACGAGTGCATTTTTGACTGTAAGTATTGCATTAACAGGAAGTCCAATGACGTACCTAGAGCTTCATTTACGCCGGATGAGGTTTGCAGGCTTACCATTGAATTTTACAGAAGAAATTATATAGAGGGATTGTTTTTAAGTTCGGGCATTTTAAAGAATCCTGATTATACAATGGGACTTATTTACGAAACTATTTGGAAGCTGCGTAATGAATATAAGTTTTTTGGATATATTCACGTTAAGGCTATTCCGGGGGCTTCTGAAGATATTATTGAGAAGGTTGGGTTTGTGGCTGACAGAATGAGCGTTAATTTGGAGCTTCCAACTAAGGAAGGTTTACAGCAACTTGCACCTAATAAGAATTATACTAATATTTTGAAACCAATGAAGCAGATTCAGATGGGTTCAGGCAGACTGATTTCAGATGGTAAGGAAGGATATCAGATTGTAACAAGAACTGGGCGGAAGAATAATTCTAAGTTTGTTCCGGCAGGGCAGAGCACACAGATGATTATAGGAGCCACGCCTGAAACGGACTATCAGCTTATGTCAGTTACGGAGACTATGTATAAACAGTTTAATTTAAAAAGAGTGTTTTATTCGGCTTTTGTGGATGTGAATCATAATATTGATTCACCTGCAATAATAGGACCTAACCCCATGCTTAGGGAACATAGACTTTATCAGGCAGACTGGCTGTTAAGGTATTATGGCTTTGATGTTAAGGAGTTGCTTAATAAGGAGCATCCTAATTTTAATGTGGCTTTGGATCCTAAATGTGATTGGGCAGTTAATCATTTGGATAAGTTTCCTGTGGAAGTTATGAGAGCAGATTATTATACCTTATTAAGGGTGCCGGGAATTGGAGTAAAGTCGGCAAGAAGAATAACTGCGGCAAGACATTATGGAATGCTTGACTTTAACAGCTTAAAGAAGATGGGGGTAGTTCTTAAAAGGGCAGCATATTTTATAACCTGCGGTGGAAAGACTATGATTCCACTGTCAATGGATCAGGATGCATTGGCAAGAACATTGGCAGATACTGACAGAAAGCAGGTTTACGCTATTGAGAATGACACAACTTATAAGCAGATGACGCTTATGGATTTGGGATTAAAACAGTAAGTTTAGAATAATCGGAGAGCAATATGAATGTTACGTTAGTTTGTGAAGACAATATAGAAGGAATAATGACAGCAATTTATGACGGGTGGGTGTACATGAATAAGGGATATTCTGTTAACATCCATCCGGGCAGGGATTATGCACCAACCTTTTTCTCTGAATTTATTAATATTGAAACTGACAATTCTAAGGCTGAAAGAGTTATTCGTTCAATAAAGATTAAGATTTCAGAAGAGGCTTATATTGCAGTTTTTAGAACGTGTATGAATTTTGCAGAGGATAAGGGGGATGCGGTTTTTGAATTTCTGAGATATGGTTACAGATACGGTGCAAGAGTTATGAAGATGCTTCACGTTCCGGCAGTTATGAGAGTAATGGAACTTAGTAGAAAGACTTCCAACGAGGCACATTCATTTATAGAATTTATTAGATTTGAAGAGCTTAAAGGTAATGTTTTGTATAGTAGAATTGAGCCTAAGTGTGATGTGCTGTCACAGGTGTATGCACATTTTCAAAATAGGTTTCCTAATGAGAACTGGATTATATATGACCAGAGAAGAATAAAGGCAGCAGTTCATCAGAAAGGTATGGCAACTGTTTTGGTTGAAGGACAGAATATGGATCAGTTAGTGAGGAGCGTTCGAAAAGATGATGAATACGAGGATTTGTGGAAGATATTTTTTAATACCATAGCAATAAAGGAAAGATATAATCCTAAGTGCCAGTGTACGCATTTACCTAAGTGGTATAGAAAGAATATGCTAGAGCATGAATAGCTGGAAATATGCGGAAATATGAAAAATATAATATGTACTTTATTTTCAATCGGTGTTATACTAACGGAGTGAAATTAATGTAGTATGCTGGGTCGAGCATTATTTCATAAAAATACAAATAATAGAAAAACTATTCAGGAGGAATTCATGAGTAAAGTTAAGAGAGTTTATGTAGAGAAAAAACAGCCTTTTGCTGTTACTGCAAAGGAACTTACAGAAGATATTAAGGGATATCTTGAAATTGATGCATTAAAGGATGTAAGAGTGCTTGTAAGATATGACGTTGAAAACATCTCAGATGAAACTTACAACAGAGCATTAACATCAGTATTTTCAGAACCACCGGTAGATAATGTATATGAGGAAACATTCCCATATGATGCGGATAATTCTAAGGTTTTCAGTGTGGAATTTTTGCCGGGACAGTTTGATCAGAGAGCTGATTCAGCAGTTCAGTGTGTTAAGTTTTTAAATGAAGATGAAGAGCCTGTTATTAAGACAGCAACTACTTATGTTTTAGAAGGCAATATATCTGATGAAGAGTTTGAACAGATTAAGAATTACTGCATTAACCCTGTAGATTCAAGAGAAACAGGATTGGAGAAACCTGAAACCTTAGTTACAGAGTTTGAAGAGCCTGCAGATGTTATTATTTTCGATGGCTTTAAGGATATGGCTGAAGAACCTTTAAAGGAATTATATGATTCTCTTGGATTGGCTATGACTTTTAAGGATTTCTTACACATTCAGAATTACTATAAGAATGAAGAAAACAGAGACCCATCAATGACTGAAATCAGAGTATTAGATACTTATTGGTCAGATCATTGTCGTCATACTACATTTAATACGGAATTAACAGACGTTACTTTTGATGACGGATATTTTAAAGAACCTATTGAAAAATCATATCAGGAATATCTTGACACAAGAAAGGACGTTTTTGGAGAAAGAAAAGACAAGTTTGTATGTCTTATGGACCTTGCTCTTATTGCAATGCGTAAGCTTAAGAAGGAAGGCAAACTTGATGATCAGGAGAAGTCAGACGAAATCAATGCATGTAGTATTGTAGTTCCTGTAGAAGTAGATGGAAAAACAGAAGAATGGTTAGTAAACTTTAAGAATGAAACACACAACCATCCTACAGAAATCGAGCCTTTCGGTGGTGCTGCAACATGTCTTGGTGGAGCTATCAGAGATCCACTATCAGGACGTACTTATGTATATCAGGCTATGCGTGTTACAGGTGCAGCAGATCCTACTAAATCAATGTCAGAAACTCTTCCGGGTAAGTTACCACAGAAGAAACTTGTTCAGGGAGCAGCTAATGGATATAGCTCATATGGTAACCAGATTGGTTTGGCTACAGGTTTAGTTAAAGAGATTTATCATCCTGATTATGTAGCAAAGAGAATGGAAATCGG
Organism: Eubacterium ventriosum; assembly: GCF_025150745.1. Lineage (NCBI taxonomy): Bacteria > Bacillati > Bacillota > Clostridia > Eubacteriales > Eubacteriaceae > Eubacterium > Eubacterium ventriosum. Next base: position 86,437 of record NZ_CP102282.1, on the reverse strand, counting down.
AGCAGTTATGGGTGCAGCACCAAGACGTGCAGTACAGAGACTTAACTCGGATCCGGGAGATATTATTATATTATTAGGTGGCCGTACAGGTCGTGACGGTTGTGGTGGAGCTACAGGTTCATCAAAGATTCATACAGAAGAATCTATTGAAACTTGTGGTGCAGAAGTTCAGAAAGGTAATGCACCTACAGAACGTAAATTGCAGCGTTTATTTAGAAGAGAAGAAGTTAGCCACATTATTAAGAAGTGTAATGACTTTGGTGCCGGCGGTGTTTCAGTTGCTATTGGTGAATTGGCAGATGGATTACACATTAACTTAGACAAGGTTCCAAAGAAGTATGCAGGTCTTGACGGAACAGAAATTGCTATTTCAGAATCACAGGAAAGAATGGCAGTTGTTGTTGATAAGAGTGACGTTGATCAGTTTTTAAAATATGCTAACGAAGAGAACCTTGAAGCTACAGTAGTAGCAGAAGTTACAAAAGAACCACGTTTAGTATTAGAATGGAGAGGTAAAGAAATCGTTAACCTTTCAAGAGCCTTCCTTGATACAAACGGTGCACATCAGGAAACAACAGTTGAAGTTGACATGCCTGATGAAAACAAGAACTTCTTCAACAAACAGCCTGTTAACAATGTAAAACAGAAATGGTTAGAAACATTGTCAGATTTAAATGTTTGCTCACAGAAGGGATTAGTTGAAAAGTTTGACGGTTCTATTGGAGCAGGTTCAGTATTTATGCCATTTGGTGGAAAATATCAGATGACAGAAACACAGACTATGGTAGCTAAGCTTCCTGTATTAAAGGGAGATTGCGATACAGTAACAATGATGTCATATGGATTTGATCCATATCTTTCAAGTTGGAGCCCATACCATGGAGCAATGTATGCAGTAGTTGACTCAATTGCTAAGATTGTTGCAACAGGTGGTGATTACAAGAAAGTACGTATGACATATCAGGAATACTTTAGAAGAATGACTGAAGATCCACGTCGTTGGAGCCAGCCATTTGCAGCACTTCTTGGTTCATTTGATGCACAGATGGGATTTGGTCTTCCATCAATTGGCGGTAAGGATAGTATGTCAGGAACATTTAATGATATTGATGTACCACCAACACTTGTATCATTTGCAGTAGATGTAGCTAAAGAAAAAGATATTATTACTCCTGAATTTAAGGCAGCAGGCAATAAGATTGTTAAGTTTGAAATTAGCAAGGATCAGTATGACAAGCCTGTATATGATGAAATCATGAAGTTATATGATGAAATTCATGAAATGATTCAGAATGGAGTTATTATTTCAGCATATGCTGTTGAAGGAAAGGGTGTTATCCCAGCCGTAAGTAAGATGGCATTTGGTAATAAGATTGGTGTAAGCATTAGTGGAAGAATCCCTGGAGCAGATTTATTTGCACCTGGATTTGGTGATATTATTGCTGAAGTACCTGCAGACAGACTTGACGATATTACATCAAGTTATGTTCTTATCGGTGAAACAAACGATAAGGAAGTATTTGAATATGGTTATGATTCAATTCCTATGGACGAAGCAATTAAGGTTTGGGAGAAACCATTAGAAAAGGTATTCCCAACAAGAAGCCATAAGGATACATCATTACTTGATACACCAATTTATGATAAGGGCAGCGTATATGTTTGCAAGAACAAAGTTGCAAAACCTACAGTATTTATCCCTGTATTCCCAGGTACAAACTGTGAATATGATAGTGCTAAGGCTTTTGAAAAAGCTGGTGCAAATGTTATTACTAAGGTATTCAAGAACTTAACACCTGAAGACATTAGAGACTCAGTTAAGATTTTTGAAGAAAGCATTGCACAGTCACAGATTATTATGTTCCCAGGTGGATTTAGTGCAGGTGATGAACCTGATGGTTCAGCTAAATTCTTCGCAACAGCATTTAGGAATGCTAAGATTGAAGAAGCAGTTCACAAACTATTAAATGAAAGAGATGGTCTTGCACTTGGTATTTGTAATGGTTTCCAGGCATTAATCAAGTTAGGATTAGTACCAAACGGCAAGATTACAGGACAGGATGTAAATGCACCAACTTTAACATATAATACAATTAACCGTCATATCTCAAAGATGGTTTATACAAAGGTTGTATCAAACAAGTCACCTTGGTTACAGAATGCAGAACTTGGTGGAGTTTATGTAAACCCAGCATCACACGGAGAAGGAAGATTTGTAGCACCTGAAGAATGCATTAAGGAATTATTTGCAAACGGTCAGGTTGCAACACAGTATGTAAACCAGCAGGGACAGCCTACAATGGATGAAGAATGGAACGTAAACGGTTCATACTATGCTATTGAAGGTATTACAAGTCCTGACGGCAGATGCTTTGGTAAGATGGCTCATATCGAAAGAAAGGGTCGTTCAGTAGCAACAAATATCTACGGAGAACAGGATCTTAAGGTATTTGAATCAGGTGTAAACTACTTTAAATAATAAGTAAAACATACAAGAACATAACAAGAAGCTTTCACAGGGATAGTTGTCTAACACTATCTCTGAAGGGCTTCTTGATTTAGTTTTGGAAAGGAGGACCATATTGAGCTATTTAAAGAATCTAAAATGGGAAATGGTTTTGTATTCAATTCTTGCTATAGCAATAGGAGTTTTAATGTTTTTGTATCCGACTAAAACATTAAATGCTGTTTGTATAATACTTGCAGTAATGTTATTTGCTTTAGGAATAAGATACTTAATAGAATACAGAAAAAAGAATTTTATTAATGATTTTTATAGATATGAATTTGTGGCAGGAATTGCTTTAATATTACTTGGGATAGTAGTGCTTGCATGCATGAATCTAATACTTTCAATTATTACTTATGTAATTGCATTAATAATAATAGTCAGTGGACTTATGAAAATAGAGAATGCGTTAGACCTTAGAAGAATGGGATGCCATTGGATTCCACTACTTGTATTTGCCATTATTTGTATAATACTTGGCATATCAGTTTTAACAATGCCAATGAATCACAATGACGATGGCACAAGAACAGCAGGAGATTTCTTAATCCAGTGTTCAGGAGCAATATTTGCGGTAACTGGATTGATTGATTTAATCACAACATTATCTGTTTCGGGAAAGATAAAGAAATGGATAGATTCACAGATGAACTAAATATATAAGAAGAGCCCTATGGATTTAGAGTGAACAACTTTGAAATCCGTAGGGCTTTTCTTGTATGAGGGGAGATTGAATTATCGGGAAAATTATCGGGGAAAATTATCGGGGAAAATTGCTAATAAATGTGTTGTGTACCCCGATATTTCAAAAGTCGCTATTTTTGGGGTACATTTACCAAAATTATTTATCAAATAATACAACATATAATTTGAGTTTGCAGCAAAAATACCCCGCTATATGAAATATCTTGTTTTTCGGGGTACGCACACTAAAATCATTATCAAAATTACGCAACAAATAGTTTGAACCCACGACGAATGTACCCCAATATTTCAAATATTTCTAATATCGGGGTACAGACATCTAGATTTGCTCCATGCAACACTAGACTAAAATCAATTTGTTACATATTGACTTACTATAACAAAAAAATAGGAGCATAACCAACAAATGGTATGCTCCTAAATCTTATTTCAAATTATATTTCAGTCTTATTTCAAGAATCAATTCTTAACTTATTTCAATGTTTCGTATTTCTGGATAACTCCAATTCCTATTGCATGTGGTCCTGTATGAACTGCTGTAATAACACCGATTTCTACATTAGTGTCACCGTTGAGTTTGACACCAAGTCCGGCTTCAACTTCATCCTTGAATGCTACGCCTTCTATGGCATCATAGCCATATCCTATTGAAACAACGAAGTTGTCTTTACCGTTTTCTGTTAAATATTTGTCTGCAATCTGGATAAGGTTCTTTTTAAGCTTGCCACGGTTTCTTCCTACACCACCAAGATTTACTTCACCATCTTTCAAGATAATGATAGGTTTGATTCCAAGCTTTCCTGTGGCTGAAATTGCCATTTTTCCAATTCGACCGCCGATTCTTAAGTAATCAAGTGAACCTACAGTGAAGAAAATACGTGCTGTGCCCATAAGTTTCTTAGTGTTCTCAATCATTGTATCAAATGGAATGCCGTCGTTTTGCATTCTTACAACTTGGTCAATTATAAGAGCCTGACTGACTGTGTCCTGCTGTGAATCTAATACAACAATCTTTGCATCAGGATAATCTTCTTCAACAACATCCTTAGCCATTGAAGCAGAATTATATGAACCACTTAGATGAATTGAGATTGTAAAACATACAACAGGAATGTTCTGTTCTGCATACTTTCTAAAAACTGTCTCATAACTTTCAACACTTGGAAGAGAAGTCTTTGGAAAAATATCAGGGTTCTCAACCATTGTAGTATAAAAGTCTTTTCTATTAATTTCTGTTTTGTCCTTTAAATATGTTTCTCCATCAAGAGAAGCAGTAAGAGGGACAATTTCTATATTGTGTTTTTTAACATAAAGCTCTGTTAAATCACAGGCACTATCACTAATAATCTGGTACATAAAATCAAGTCCTTTCCGATAAATACTCTATATCCTATGTTTAGAGTGTATCATAAAAGTAATAATATTAAAACAAAAATACAACAGAAAAGAGATATAGTAGTATATATAAACAATAAAAATAAAATGTAAGCAAAAATATGCAAAAATTTAAAGTTACAATTATTTGAAATCATAACTTTAAATTAGTACATTAATATAAAAAATAGTGATTTTATTTAAAAAAATATATTTTGCATTTAGAATAAATAAATTATAATGTTTCGTATTTTCTAATTACACCAAGACCTATAGGGTAAGGTCCTGTATGTACAGCTGAAACAATACCGATTGCAACATTAGTTTCAGAATCAAGCTTTACATCAAGAGTCGATTCAACTTCCTTCATAAATTCAAAGCCTTCTTCTTTATCATAACCATAACCTACAGATACAATAAAATTATCTTTGTTATTTTCGTCTAAATACTTCTTTGCAACCTGTAAAACACTGTTCTTAAGCTTATTGCGGTTTCTGCCAATTCCACCTAGACCAATATCTCCGTCTTTCATAATAATAACAGGTTTAACCCCAAGCTTGCCTGTTGCAGCTGTGGCAACCTTGCCAATACGACCACCCATCTTAAGATAATCAAGTGAACCTACTGTAAAGAAGATTCTGGCTGAGGCCATTAAAGCATCTAACTTAGACATAGCCTGTTCAAAAGAAAGACCATCTTCAAGCATTCTGACAAACTGGTCAATTAACAATGCCTGAGTTACAGTATTCTGTTTTGAGTCAATAACACAAATATTTGCGTCAGGGTAATCCTCTAACACTAAAGATTTGGCATTAATAGCAGAGTTATAAGAACCGCTAAAAAGAGTTGTTATGGTAAAACATACAACAGGAAAACCTTGTTCCACAAAGCTTCTAAAAACATCTGCATAGCTTTCCACACTTGGAAGTGAGGTTTTTGGAAAAAGTTTAGGATCATCAACCATTCTCTGGTAGCATTCATCCCTTGTTATGTCAACTCCATCTCTATAATAAGTTTCGCCATCGAAAGATACTGATAATGGTACGATGGTAACGTCGTGTTTTTCTAAATATTCTTTTGACAAGTCACATGCGCTGTCGCTTACAATTTTATACATAGTTTTTTATAACCTTTCTACGTAGTATTTAATACTACATAAGTATAACACTTATAGAATAATAATCAATAGATTTTGCGGTTTTACAAAAAAACATTTACAAATAGTTCACAATATTTAGGGTTGTATGGTAAAATATCATGTAAATGAAAACAAAAGGGAGTAAAAAGGTGGACACATTAAAAAAATTTACAAAATATGAAAAAGAAATACTTGAAGGTATTATTATAAGCATTGTAGGCGGATGGGCATTAACATCTATATTAAGAGGTGCCTATAAGCAGATTAGTAATATTCAGTTTCCGGCTGATGGAAATTTTACTAAGGCATTTATAATGACTATAATTTTTAGCATTATATTAGGAATTATATATTACAAAAACAAAAAGATTGCAGGAGGATTAATGTTTGTTTTTACATATATATTCCTATTGTTATGTGCTTTTATTGGATATTCAAATGATTGGATAACAAACGCCGGTAATCCAATAGGCGGACCATGTTATCAGGCAATACTTGCTTTTATAGCAGCGATCGCTTTTTTGTATGTTAAAGAAGACATTTATCAGTTTATATCAGAATTAAAAATAAAAAGAATACATACTAATATTATAGTTGCAATAATAGGTGTGTTATTGTTTGGATTTGTTGGAATAGTTACAGTATTAAGATATAAGTCATATCTTAATTCAACATTTGATTTTGGAATATTTACTCAGATGTATGAAAATATGAGACAGACAGGTTCTGTTGCAACAACCCTTGAGAGAAACAGACTTCTTTCTCATTTTGGTGTTCATTTTTCACCAATATATTATATTGCACTTCCTATATATTTTATTTTTCCAAGTCCGGTAACAGTACAGCTAATACAGGCATTAATGATAGCTTTGCCGGTTATACCAATAGTTCTTATTGCCAGGGAATACAGATTGTCTAATTGGATGACAGTAGGATTTACTTTACTTTATGCATTGTATCCGGCAACATCAGGCGGGGCAGTGTATGATATGCATGAGAACTGTTTTCTTACATTCTTTTTGCTGATGACAATATGGGCAGCAGAAAAGAAGAAAACATACATTATGATATTAATGATGCTTTTTGCATTTTTTGTGAAAGAGGACGCGGCAATATATGTATTGGTTCTTGGAACATTCTATTTGCTTTCAAGAAAAGACAAAAAAAGAGGACTAATATTAATGGTTTGCGCAGCGGTTTATTTCCTAATTGCAATTTCTGTGGTTAACAGCTATGGACTTGGAATTATGGATAACAGATTTAGCAATTTGTATTTTGATGCAGATGGAGGATTAAGCCAGGTATTCAAAAGCATTATTGCAAATCCGGGATATGTAATTGCACAGATGATTACAAATTCCAGCGCAGACAGTGTAGAAAAGATTGCTTATTTTATACTAATGTTTGGACCAATGGCAACTGTTATTTTTACAACGGGAAAGAAATATACAAGATATATATTACTTTCACCACTTATTATAATTAATATATTTACAACATATGTGTATATGCATGATATAAACTTCCAGTATAATTTTGGAGTTATTGCATTAATAATGTATCTTGCAATTATGAATATGGCTGATGTTAAAGCAGAAAAGGCGAAAACATACGTAAGCATAGCAGTGCTTTGTGCAGGAATAATGTTTGTAGGCAATCAGTTTCCTAAAATGCCTAATTATTACAAAACATATACAGAAAACAAATCAACCTATGAGAAAATAGACAAAGCATTAGAGCTTGTTCCTACTAATGCTTCAGTTTGTGCATCAGGATTTTTTACACCACATTTGTTTAAAAATCTTGTAATGTATGATCAGAACCATTTAGAACAGCCTGTTTATACAGATTATCTTGTGGTAGATGAGAGATTTGACAATGAGAAACAGAAATTTGATCAGGTTTTAAGCTCAGGCAGATATGAGATTGCATATCAGGAACAAGGACTTATTAGCATATACAAGAAAAAGTAAAATAAGGCACGCCCTTTTTATTGAAAGGGGTGTGCTTTTTTGATATACTTTTAGATGGCTTATTGTATAATTTTACAAAGTGAGACAGTAATACTACTGAATCATGGAAAGAGGTAAATAGTGACAATATTAATTAAAAACGGACGGCTAATTAATCCGTCAGAGAATTTAGACAAAGTAATGGACATCTTTGTTGAAGATGGAATTATTAAGGAAAAGGCAGAATCAATTGAAAAGCAGGCTGACACTGTAATTGATGCAGCAGGCTGTTATGTAATGCCGGGATTAATTGATTTGCACGTACATTTCAGAGATCCGGGACTTACATACAAAGAAGATATTGAAACAGGAAGCAAGGCTGCTGCAAAAGGCGGATTTACAACTGTTTGCTGTATGCCTAACACTAAACCGGTAGTAGATAATGTAGAAACAGTTAAGTACATTATTGAAAAAGGTGAAAAAACGGGACTTACCAATGTACTTCCTGTTGGTGCAGTTACAAAGAATATGGCAGGAGTTGAAATTACTGATGTGGAAGAGCTTAAAAAGGCAGGAATTTGTGCCATAAGCGAAGACGGCAAGTCAGTAATGAACTCAGGTGTTTATAGAAAAGCAATGAAGAATGCCGCAAAGGCTAATGTGCCGGTACTTGCTCATTGTGAGGACATTAATTTAGTTGAAGGCGGCGTTATTAACTTAGGAGACAAGTCAAGTGAGCTTGGAGTTAAGGGAATAAGCAATGCAGTTGAAGACGTTATTGCGATGCGTGATATTATGTTGGCTAAGGAAACAGGGGCAACATTACATTTGTGCCATTGCTCAACTAAGGATAGTGTTGAAATGGTTAAAAGAGCAAAGGAAGAAGGCATAAAAGTAACAGCAGAAGTTTGCCCACATCATTTTTCTATGTGTTCAGATGATATAACAAGTAACGACGGTAATTTTAAAATGAATCCACCTTTACGTGCAAGAGAGGATATGGAAGCTCTTATTAAAGGATTACAGGATGACATTATGGATGTTATTTCAACAGACCATGCCCCACATAGTGCAGAGGAAAAGGCTAAAGACTTAGAACATGCACCATTTGGAATAGTAGGTCTTGAAACATCAGTAGCATTAACAGTTACCAACTTAGTTAAGAAAGGATATTTAACTCCGATGCAGATGGCTGCAAAAATGAGCTACAATCCTGCGAAAGTTTTAGGCATTCCAAAGGGAACTTTAGATGAGGGCAAGATTGCGGACATTACAATTATTGATCCTGATAAAGAATACACTATAGACGTAAACACTTTTGAATCAAAGGGTAAGAATACACCTTTTGACGGTTACAAAGTTTCAGGAGAAGTTGAATATACAATTCTTAACGGAAAAGTTGTTTACTCAAACAAATAAAATTTAGCAAATAAATATTAAAACACAAAATAGATTTTGAGAATAATAGATTAAAAATCAAAATATAACAAAAATCCAATAAGGAAGGAAGAAAGCAATGATAAACAAATTAGTAGACAAAATCAAAAAAACAAACGCACCTGTTGTAGTAGGACTTGATCCAATGATGAGTTACATTCCTGAACACATTACAAAGAAAGCTTTTGATGAGTTCGGCGAAACATTAGAGGGAGCGGCAGAGGCAATTTGGCAGTACAACAAAGGAATTATCGATAATACATATGATTTGATTCCTGCAGTAAAGCCACAGATAGCAATGTATGAACAGTTTGGAGTACCGGGACTTGTTGCTTTCGATAAGACAGTAAAATATGCAAAGGAAAAAGACCTTGTTGTAATCGGCGATGTTAAGCGTGGAGATATCGGCTCAACATCAGCAGCATATGCTACAGGTCATCTTGGAAAAGTACAGGTTGGAAGCAAGAAATATTCATTATTTGATGAAGACTTTGCAACAGTAAATCCTTATCTTGGAACAGATGGAATTAAACCATTTATTGATGTATGTAAAGAAGAAAATAAAGGTCTTTTCATTTTAGTTAAAACATCTAATCCTTCAAGTGGAGAATTTCAGGACAGATTAATTGATGGCAGACCACTTTATGAATGGGTTGGCGAAAAGGTAGCAAAATGGGGAGAAGAACATATGGGTAACGACTACAGCTATATTGGTGCAGTAGTTGGTGCAACATATCCTGAAATGGGAAAAGTTCTTAGAAAAGTAATGCCAAAGAGCTACATTCTTGTACCTGGTTACGGTGCACAGGGTGGTACAGCAGATGGACTTAAGCCATACTTTAACGAAGACGGACTTGGTGCAATTGTTAACTCTTCAAGAGGAATTATTTGTGCATATAAGCAGGATAAATATGCTAAGTTTGGCAGCTTAAATTATGCTGATGCTTCAAGACAGGCTGTAATCGATATGATTGAAGATATTAACTCAATTTTCTAATAAACAGGGAAGATTGTTAATAACTCATAAAAATAAAACAAGAAATGATAATAAAACAATTATTAAACAAATAGGAGCGAATATGAGAAGTAAAGAACTTGCAAAAGTAATTTCACAGGAATGTATTGGAACCGGTGTGTATAGCATGTGGATTGAAACAAAAGCAGCAGACACAGCAGTTGCAGGACAGTTTATTTCAGTTTACTGTAATGACAAAACTAAATTATTGCCTAGACCTATTAGTATTTGTCAGGTAGACAAGGCTAATGGAAGCCTTCGTATTGTTTACAGAGTTGTTGGAGGTGGCACAACTGAAATGTCAGCGTATAAGGCAGGAGACAGTGTGGCAATTATTGGACCACTTGGAAACGGCTTTATGCAGAGAGAAGGAAAGAAGGCTATATTAATAGGTGGTGGAATTGGTATTCCTCCTATGGTTCAGCTTGCCACAGAATTAAAGGCTAAGGCAGAAGTTCAGATTGTGGCAGGATATCGTGATGAATTATTCCTTACTGATGAATTAGAAAGCAATGGAAAGTTATATATTGCAACTGAAGATGGAAGTACAGGTACAAAGGGTACAGTTATTGATGCCATAAAGGAACAGGCAGTTGAGGGCGATGTGATTTATGCATGCGGTCCTACACCAATGCTTAAGGCTATTAAAGAATATGCTCTTGAAAAAGGAATTGAATGTCAGCTTTCTTTAGAAGAAAGAATGGCATGCGGAATTGGTGCCTGCCTTGCATGTGTATGTCAGTCTAAGGAGAAAGACCATCATTCAAATGTTAATAACAAGAGAATATGCAAAGACGGACCTGTATTTTTGGCAGAGGAGGTGGAACTTTAATGAATACAAAAGTTAATATTGCAGGAGTTGAATTTAAGAATCCGGTAATGGTAGCCTCAGGAACATTTGGTTCAGGTGCAGAATACGGTGAATTTGTAGATTTAAACAGATTGGGAGCAGTTGTAACAAAAGGTGTTGCCAATGTGCCTTGGGAGGGAAATCCTACACCACGTATTGCAGAAACATACGGTGGAATGCTTAATGCGGTAGGACTTCAGAATCCGGGATATGATTTGTTTGCAAAGCGTGACATCCCATATCTTCAGGATTATGATACAAATATTATTGTTAATGTTTGTGGAAGAACTACAGAGGATTATATTGATGTAGTTGAAAAATTAGGCCATGAAAAGGTAGACATGTTAGAAATTAACATCTCATGTCCCAATGTAAAGCATGGCGGAATAGCTTTCGGACAGGATCCTAAAGCAGTAGAAGCCATTACAAAAGCAGTAAAGGCAGTAGCAAAACAGCCTGTAATAATGAAGTTAAGCCCTAATGTTACAGATATAACAGAGATGGCAAAGGCTGCAGAAGCAGGTGGTGCAGATGCTTTATCACTTATAAATACGTTAACAGGTATGCAGATTGATGTGGAAAGACAGAAGTTCGTATTAGCCAACAAGACAGGCGGACTTTCAGGTCCTGCAATTAAGCCTGTGGCAGTAAGAATGGTATATCAGGTGGCTAATGCCGTAAAGGTTCCAATAATAGGAATGGGCGGAATTGCAAATGCAAGTGATGCAATGGAATTTATTCTTGCCGGAGCTACAGCAGTATCAGTGGGAACTGCAAACTTTAATAACCCTAACACAACAATAGAGGTGGTTGAAGGAATTGAGGACTACATGAGAAGACATAATGTGGAAGATATTAACAGTCTAATTGGATTAGTAAAATAAAGGAGATATTAAAAAATGGAAGCATATAAGAAGGAATTTATTGATTTTATGGTAGAAAGTGATGTTTTAAAGTTTGGAGAATTTACACTTAAAAGCGGACGTAAATCACCTTTCTTTATGAATGCCGGTGCATACGTAACAGGTTCACAGCTTAAGAGATTAGGCGAATATTATGCAAAGGCAATCCATGATACATATGGAGATGATTTTGATGTTTTATTTGGACCTGCATACAAGGGTATTCCAATCAGTGTTGTAACAGCTATTGCTTACAGTGAATTATATGGAAAAGAAATCCGTTACTGTTCAGACCGTAAGGAAGAAAAAGACCACGGCGCAGATAAGGGAAGCTTCCTTGGAAGCAAGTTAAAAGACGGCGACAGAGTTGTTATGATTGAAGATGTAACTACATCAGGAAAGTCCATGGAAGAAACTGTACCAAAGGTAAGAAGTGCAGCAGATGTTGAAATCGTAGGCTTAATGGTCTCACTAAACAGAATGGAAGTTGGAAAAGGCGGAGAAAAGAGCGCTCTTGATGAAATTCAGGAAGAATATGGATTTAAGGCTAACGCAATTGTTTCAATGGCAGATGTTGTTGAATATCTTTACAATAAGGAATGTAATGGAAAAGTTGTTATTGATGATACAATCAAGACAGCAATTGATGAATATTATAAACAGTATGGTGCTAAATAGTTAATGACAGCTAATTAAGCTATCATATTGGAGGCAAAGTTGAATTGAGAAAATCAGATAAAAAGATGCGTATGTTTGGAAAAATATTGTTCATCCTATATCTGGTGGTAACTTTATATGCCATGTTTTTTTCAGAAAGTTTAGACAGAACCATGGTTAGTGATGAATACAGATATAACCTGGTTCTGTTTAAAGAAATAAACAGATTTTGGCGAATGAAACATACATATGGGTGGCAGATTACAATAATGAATCTGGCAGGAAATGTAGCATTCTTTATGCCATTCGGCTTTTTGTTACCAAGTATGTCAAGGGAGAAAATCGTAAACAATTTTGTAAGTGTAACATTGCTTACAATGGTTTTCAGCATGCTTATTGAAACAGCCCAACTTGTTTTAAAAGTGGGAGCCTTTGACGTGGATGATATTTTTCTTAATACAGTTGGGGGACTGTTGGGGTATATTGTTTTAAAAATCATGAAATTATTCATGAAAAATAGAAATAAGTGAGAATAACAAAGTGAAGAAGAGAAGCAAAGAAGAAAAAAGAGAAGAAAAAGAAGAGAAAAAAGGACGAAAGATACCTTTAAGGAATTATACAAAAGGTGGCAGAAAGTCATCAGTTATTGCCGGCGTAAATATATTGTTATTTATACTGGCAGTGGTTATTTCAATACTTAAAAAAGGCAATGCAGGAATTTATGTGGGCCTTTTAATATTGTTGGTTATGGTGTCAGCTATAGCAGGATTTGTTATTGGAATTAATAGTTTTAAAGAAGAAAATAAATTTTTAAAATATACATATATAGGCACAATAACTAATGCAGTTATTTGGATTTTTATATTAGGTATGTATTTGGCATATGTATAAAAAATGTGTATAGATTTTAAAGAAAGAGAGTGGAGCATTTGGATATTATTTTTGAAAGATATGAGATTGCAACCTCACGAATAAGAGAAATAATAAATGAAGATACAGTGTCAGAGCCTTTTAAGAGCTTTTTCTGTAAGGCATCTAAGTTTATTTGTAAAATAGATGATTTAAACAGCATCATAAAATCAGGAGAGATAAATGATTTCTCATTAGACCGGTTGAAAGAACTTAATAAAAGTTTATTTGAAGAAATTTATAGTGAAAACTATGAAGAAAGTTTCGCCAATCCTGAGTATGCAGTGAAAACTTTAGGAGAAGAATACGGAAAGATACTTTGCTATATTTACACAAAAAATCGTGGAATGATTAGAAATGTATATATGGGGAGATTAGAAGAAGTAGTTCTTCAAATGGAATTGTTTACACAGATTTATAATTATTTTGAAGATGTGGAACAATTAGAATATGACAATGTTTATGAAACGGTTTATTCATATGAAAAAGATAACACAGAGATTTTTACAGACCTTATGATTGAGGACAGAATTAATCCCGACAATAAGTTTGCTGTTGATATTGTTATGAACAGCGATTTAAATGACTTAAGATATCTTTACAAATATGGTGAGCACGTAGGGTTTAATGAACTTAAGATGGCAGAGTTTCTTAACAGTTTAAGTCAGGAAGAAATAGACAGACTTGCAAAGGTTTATACAGAAGGCTACAGAATTGGTTTTATAAACACAGGAAAAGATATTTCTAAGAAAGGCACTGTTGATATTAGATATTCATTGGGCTTTGAAAGAATTATCAGATCTGCAATATTTAATTTTAAGAAAATGGGACTTGAACCTGTAATTTATCAGGTAGGTTATACAACAACAAGTCCTAACAGGCAGTATGCTTACGATCACAGATACGATGATGCATTGTATTTGGACAAGGCATATATTAAGAGAAAATTAGAAGTTTCAAGACATGCTTATGAAAGCAGAAAACAGTTGGCAGGAAAGATGGCAGGCCCTGCAGTAATTGAGATTTTCGGAGAGACACCTTTTGAACCGGAAAATAAGAAACAGGCATATGCACTTTCAGAAGAACAGCAGAAACTTAAGTCAGAATATATTACTGAATACCAGACAATGGTTCAAGAGTATATTAAGGGAGACGAAAGAAGTTTTACAATTATTGCTTTTCCAATACCTGAGTTTGGGGACGACTTTGAACAGATGTTTAAGGAAACTGTAAAGATTAACACTCTTGATTCTGAAATATACGGAAAGGTTCAGCAGAACATAATTGATGCACTGGACCAGGCAGAATATGTAAAGGTTCTTGGAAAAGGCGACAACAAAACTAACATGAAAGTTCAGATGCATGACCTTAAGAATCCTTTAAAGGAAACTAATTTTGAAAACTGTCTTGCAGATGTAAACATTCCTTTGGGAGAAGTTTTTACTTCACCTAAGTTAAAGGGAACAGAGGGAGTCCTTCACGTAAGTCAGGTATATTTAAATGACTTAAAGTATAATGATTTGCAGATTACATTTGAAGATGGAAAAATAAAAGATTACACTTGTAAGAATTTTGACACTGAGGAAGAGAATAAGAAATTTATTAAGCAGAATGTAATGTTTAACCATGAAACACTTCCTATTGGAGAGTTTGCCATAGGTACTAACACAACAGCTTATATGGTTGCAAAGAAGTACCATGTGGTTTACAAACTTCCTATTCTTATTGTTGAAAAAATGGGACCACATTTTGCAGTGGGTGATACCTGCTATAGCTTTGAGGAGGATATTAAAACATATAATCCTGACGGCAAGGAAATAGTGGCAAGAGAGAATGAAGTGTCAGCTCTTAGAAAGACAGACATAAAGAAAGCATATTTTGGTTGCCATACCGACATTACAATGCCTTATGATGAACTTGGTGAAATAACGGCAGTAAGAAAAGATGGCAGCGAAATTACTATAATAAAAGACGGACGTTTCGTATTGGAAGGAACAGAACTTCTAAATGAACCGTTGGAAGAAATCTAATGTTGACTACAGTTATTTTTATGGGTACAATGTAGAATATGTTAAATTTATAACGCTTTAAGATGAATTTATGTGAAAAGGAGAACAAAATGGCAAAAGTAGCAATTGTAATGGGCAGCGATTCAGATATGCCTGTAATGAGCAAAGCAGCAGATTTTCTTGATCAGATGGGAATCGATTATGAGATGACCATAATTTCAGCACACAGAGAGCCTGATATTTTCTTTGAATGGGCTAAAGGAGCTGAAGAAAGAGGAGTTAAAGTTATTATTGCAGGAGCAGGAAAGGCAGCACACCTTCCGGGTATGTGCGCAGCATTATTCCCAATGCCTGTTATTGGAATACCAATGAAGACTTCAGATTTAGGTGGAGTAGATTCACTTTACTCAATCGTTCAGATGCCTTCAGGAATCCCGGTTGCAACTGTAGCTATTAATGGCGGTCAGAATGCAGGTATCCTTGCAGCAAAGATTCTTGCTACATCAGATGCTGAATTACTTGCAAAACTTAAAGATTTTAGCAAGGAAATGAAAGATTCAGTAGTTGAAAAAGATGCAAGACTTAAAGAAGTAGGTTACAAGAACTACTAAGAATTAAAAAGTGTAAAAGATGTTTAAGCATCATATAAAATAATATAAAAGCAATAGAAAAGTACATATAGAATTAAGGAGATTATACTATGGATTACAAGAAGGCAGGCGTTGATATTGAAGCAGGTTACAGATCAGTAGAGCTTATGAAGAAGCATGTTAAGGAAACAATGAGACCGGAAGTTTTAGGTGGTCTTGGCGGTTTCGCAGGTGCTTTTAGCTTAGATTCAATTAAGAAGATGGAAGAACCTGTATTATTATCAGGAACAGACGGATGTGGTACAAAAGTACAGTTAGCATATATTATGGATAAGCATGACACAATCGGTATTGACTGTGTTGCCATGTGTGTAAATGACATTGCATGTTCAGGTGGAGAACCTCTTTTCTTCCTTGACTATATTGCATGTGGAAAGAACTATCCTGAAAAGATTGCAACAATCGTTAGTGGTGTAGCTGAAGGATGTAAGCAGTCAGGAGCTGCATTAGTTGGTGGTGAAACAGCAGAACATCCGGGACTTATGCCTGTTGACGAATATGATCTTGCCGGATTTGCAGTAGGCGTTGTAGACAAGAAAGACCTTATTACAGGTGAAAACATTAAGCCTGGCGATAAGTTAATCGGTATTGCATCTTCAGGTGTTCATAGCAACGGATTTTCTTTAGTAAGAAAAGTATTCGAAATGACAGAAGAATCTCTTAATACATATTATGATGAGTTAGGAAAGACTTTAGGTGAAGCGTTACTTGCACCTACAAGAATTTATGTTAAGGCGTTAAAGAAAGTAAAAGAAGCAGGAGTAACAATCAAGGGATGCAGCCACATTACAGGTGGTGGTTTCTACGAAAACATTCCAAGAATGCTTCCTGACGGAGTAAAGGCAGTAGTTAAGAAAGACAGCTACGAAGTACCTGCAATCTTCAAACTTCTTGCAAAGACAGGAGATATTGAAGAAGAAATGATGTACAATACTTACAACATGGGTATCGGTATGGTATTGGCAATTGATCCTGCAGACGTAGACAAGACAATGGAAGCTTTAAAGGCAGCAGGAGAAACATGCTACGAATTAGGACAGGTAGAAGCCGGAGAAAAGTGTGCAGAATTAGTATAGTAAATATTTAAATGAAAAGGCTAGTTTTTCAACTAGCCTATATGCTTTTCTAAAGAAAATAAATACTGCTTAGTATCAATAACTTTTTTGGTACTTAATAGGAGGAATTATGTTAAAGGTAGGAGTAATGGTTTCAGGTGGTGGAACTAATTTACAGGCTATTATAGACGGTGTACATAGTGGAGTAATTACAAATGCTAAGTTAGAAGTTGTAATTAGCAATAAGAAAGACGCATATGCTTTAACCAGAGCAAAAGAAAACGGAATTAAGGCAGAAAGCGTATGTATTAAGGATTATGCTACAAGAGATGAATTTAATAAGGCATTAATCGGAACAATAGATTCATACAATCTTGACCTGATTGTACTTGCAGGTTTTCTTGTGGTTTTACCGGAAGAATTAATTAATAAATATAGAAACAGAATTATAAATATACATCCATCATTAATCCCATCTTTCTGCGGAAACGGATTTTATGGATTACACGTTCACGAAAAAGCATTGGAGCGTGGAGTTAAAATTACAGGAGCTACAGTTCATTTCGTAGATGAAGGAACAGATACAGGTCCTATTATATACCAGAAGGCTGTTGAGGTATTAGAAGGTGATACACCTGAAATTCTTCAGAAGAGAGTTATGGAGCAGGCAGAGTGGAAGATTTTACCACAGGCAATTAACGATATTGCCAATGGCAAAATAGCAATTGGAGAATAATTTTATTGAATAGAATCTATTAAGGATAGTAAGACAAGGAGATATAAAATGAAAGTACTTATTGTTGGAAGTGGCGGAAGAGAACATGCAATTGCAACAGCAGTGGCAAAAAGCCCTAAGGTTGATAAAATCTATTGTGCACCGGGAAATGCAGGAATCGGTCAGGTTGCTGAATGTGTAAACATTGGAGCAATGGAATTTGATAAATTAGTTGATTTTGCAAAGGAAAAAGAAATCGACTTAACAGTTATAGGTATGGATGATCCATTGGTAGGCGGTATTGTTGATAAGTTTGAAGAATCAGGACTTAGGGTATTCGGACCAAGAAAGAATGCAGCCATTCTTGAAGGTTCAAAAGCTTTCTCAAAAGACTTAATGAAGAAATATAATATTCCTACAGCAGGATACGAGAACTTTGATTCACCTGAAGAAGCAATGAAGTATCTTGAAACATCTAAATATCCTATTGTATTAAAAGCAGACGGACTTGCTCTTGGAAAAGGTGTTTTGATTTGCAATACTAAGGAAGAAGCAATGGATGGCGTTAAGGAATTAATGCTTGATAAGAAGTTTGGTAATGCAGGAAATACTATTGTAATAGAAGAATTTATGACAGGTCGTGAAGTTTCAGTACTTTCATTTGTTGATGGAAAAACTATAAAGATTATGACATCAGCACAGGATCACAAAAGAGCAAAAGATGGTGATCAGGGTCTTAATACAGGAGGAATGGGAACATTTTCACCTAGTCCTTTTTATACAGAAGAAGTTGATGAATTTTGCAAGAAGTATGTTTACCAGGCAACAGTTGATGCCATGGCAGCAGAAGGAAGAGAGTTTAAGGGAGTTATTTTCTTTGGCTTAATGTTAACAGAAGACGGACCAAAGGTTCTTGAATACAATGCAAGATTCGGTGATCCTGAAGCTCAGGTAGTTCTTCCAAGAATGAAGAATGATATTATTGATGTTTTTGAAGCATGTGTTGACGGAACCTTAGATCAGATAGATTTACAGTTTGAAGACAATGCAGCAGTATGTGTTGTATTGGCAAGTGACGGATATCCTGTTTCATATGAAAAAGGCTTTGAAATCAAAGGCCTTGAAAACTTTGAAAACAAAGAAGGATATTATGTTTTCCACGCAGGCACAAAGGCTGAAGGTGACAAGATTGTTACTAACGGTGGACGTGTACTTGGGGTAACTGCAAAAGGAAAAGATTTAAAGGAAGCCAGAGCAAATGCCTATGAAGCTACAAAATTAATTCAGTTCGAAAATAAATATATGAGAAATGATATTGGCAAGGCTATTGATGAGGCATAGTTATATACTTAAAATATCAAAATAAGGAAGGTATTTAAATGAAAAATTTAAGAAAGATGGTTATGCTGATTTTAACTTTGGCAATGCTTACAACAGGCGTTCAGGTAAGTGTTTTGGCTGACCAGACAACAGATTTACAGTCTATGAAAGTTTATGCTGTAAATGCAGCAGGAAAGAAGACAAAGGCAGAACTTAATTTTAGCTCAACAACTTATACATATGACATAACAGTTATGTCAGATACAGAATCTATTGAGATTGTTGCAAGTCCTGCAACTTCAGGTTCAACATGGGCTATAGAGAAAGATGGAATTAATACTAAAATGGATTTTGGTAAAAACTACACAGCAGTAGTTGTTACATCAAGTACAGGCGCAAAAAACAAATATGAAATTAATACTACAAAGCTTACAGAGGCTGAACAGGCAACATACAAAGCCAGAAGTTCAACAGATGAAACAACTGCTAAAGACAGCAGTTCAACAAGCAGTAAGAAATCAAAGAAGGCTTCTAAGTCAGACATTACAGTTGGCAAAGGTGAATACAAGATAGTAGAAGATTTTAAGGATGATCTTATTCCTGAAGGTTTTTCAAGAACAAAAGCTGAGTATGACGGTAAGCAGTATGAAGTAATCAAAGGTGACAAGAAAGACATTACAGCTTTCTATTTAAAGAAGGGAAGCACTAAAGGATTTTACATCTATGATTATGAAACAAAGAAGTTTTCTTCATTAAGAAATATTAAGATTGCCAGCAGAATGTATACGGTAGTTAATCCTTCTGAAAAGGCATCTTGCTTAAAGAAGTACACAAAGAAACAGATTACTGTAATTGATCAGGAAGTTAATGCCTGGGTTTTAAATGAAGAAGAGGGGTTATATCTTCTATATGCAATGAACTGGAATGGCGATACAAACCTTTATTGCTACGATGACAATGAAAAATGTTTCCAGAGATATATTGCAGAAGATGATGTAAATACTCAGATTGAAGCAGCAAATAAGGCATACAACAATGTAAAGAACAAATATAATACATTAGTATCAAAATACAATATGCTTCTTAAGATTGCATGCGGACTTGTAATTGTTATAATTATTCTTATTTTTGTTATTATAAATATTAAGCTTAACAGAAAAGAAAAAAGACTTGCCAAGCAGAAAAAATATGATGACAAAAACAATGGCAATGGAAAAGACAAGAAAGATGCAGAAGATTTAACAGAATCAAATGACGTGGAAGAATCAGATGAAATTGAACCTATGGAAGAACAGGTTGAAGAAATAGAAGAACCTGAAGATGTTTCAATTCCTGAAACTGTTGAAGAACCAGAAGCTTTAGATGAGGTTGTTGAAGATTTCCCTGAAGCAGATGATGTGGAAATTCCACAGGTTGAAGAAGCTACTGATTTGAATCAGGATGTTGTATTAGATTTAGATGACATAGAAGATGCGGCAGAAACAACTGAAGATGAAATAGAGAAAGAATCTGAAAAAGCTCAGTTAGAAGCGGAAGAAGATATGAAAGAAACATTAAAAGACATGCTTCCGGATGACGATGAGGATGATGAAGATTTTGAATTTATTGATTTAGATTAATTAGGAATACCCCAGACTTCGGTCTGGGGTATGTTAGCAGAAAAATATGGAGGAAAGGTAATGGAAAGAGGTAATTTTACCAGACAGGCTATTGAAGCTATGGAATATGCTAAAGAAGTGGCTATAAGTTTTGGTATGAATTATATCGGCACGGAACATTTATTGGCAGGCATTTCCAAAGTATCAGAAGGTGTGGCAGCAAATATTTTGTATAACTATAATCTTGTTTATGCAGATATAATGAAAGCCATTAGTGAGGACATGGGAATAGAAGGCAGAGTGCGTACAAGGTCCAGAAGCAGAAATCTGGAAACAACAGCAAGGGCCAAGGCAATATTGGAAAGAGCTTATGTAGAGGCGTCAAAACAGGGATTGCCTCAGATTGGAACAGAGCATATTCTTCTTGCCATAGTTGCAGATCCTGATTGTGAGGCACATTGTATTCTTACAAGTTTTCGGGTAAATATTAAAAAGATTTGTGCAGATATTTTAAAACTTACAAATAGAGATCCAAGAGAGATAAGACAGTACATCCAGACAGAAAAGCGTCAAAGAGATGACAACGTTTCTGCAACACCAACATTAGACCAGTTCGGAAGAGATTTGACTAAGGCAGCAAAGGCAGGTCAGCTTGACCCTGTAGTTGGAAGAGATGTTGAAATAAGAAGAATTATTCAGATTTTAAGCAGAAGAACAAAGAATAATCCTTGTCTTATAGGAGAGCCGGGTGTTGGTAAGACAGCAATAGTTGAGGCAATAGCCCAGAAGATTGTACAAGGACTTGTTCCTGAAACAATGGAAGGAAAAAGATTAATAAGTCTTGATCTTTCAGGTACTGTTGCAGGCTCAAAATATAGGGGCGAGTTTGAGGAAAGATTAAAAAGAATAATGGATGAAGTTGAAAATTCAGGAAACATTATTCTTTTTATTGATGAAATTCATACAATTATCGGTGCCGGTGGCGCAGAAGGTTCAATGGATGCCTCAAATATTTTGAAACCATCATTAACAAAAGGACGTCTCCAGGTTATAGGGGCAACAACAATTGCAGAATACAGAAAGTATTTTGAAAAAGATGCAGCCCTTGAGAGAAGATTTCAGCCGGTTACTGTTGAGGAGCCTACAGAAGCCCAGACTATTGAGATTTTGCATGGATTAAAAAGTGCTTATGAAGAATTTCACAAGGTTAATATTTCAGATGAAGCAGTGGAAGCTGCAGTAAAACTTTCAACAAGATATATTAATGACAGAAATCTTCCGGACAAGGCAATTGACTTAATAGATGAGGCATGTTCAAAAGTAAGAATTAAGGAAAAACCAAAGCCAAAGTCAGTAACAAATAAAGAACTTGATGTAGCTGAATTAAATCTTGAACTTGAAATGTGCGTAAGACACGGAGATTTCAAGGGAGCAGCAGTGCGCAAAAAGGATTTAGACAAAGCACAGACAGCTCTTGATAAGGCTATTGCAAAGTGGCAGGGAACAGAGAAAGAATACAGACCTGTTATTGATGAAAATACAATAGAAGAAATAGTATCAATGTGGACAGGAATCCCGGTAACAAAAATGGGAAAGAACGAACAGCAGAGATTATTAAAGTTAGAATCAATATTGCATAAGCGTGTTGTAGGCCAGACAGAAGCTGTAACTGCCGTGGCAAAGGCTGTACGAAGAGGAAGAGTGGGACTAAAAAGTGCCAATAGACCAATTGGTTCATTTCTGTTTTTGGGACCTACAGGTGTAGGAAAAACAGAACTTTCAAAAACATTGGCAGAAGCAGTTTTCGGTTCAGAAGATGCAATGATTCGTGTTGATATGTCAGAATATATGGAAAAACACAGTGTATCAAAACTTATTGGTTCACCTCCGGGATATGTTGGATATGAAGAAGGCGGACAGCTTAGTGATAAGGTTAGAAGAAATCCATATTCAGTAGTTCTTTTTGATGAAATCGAAAAAGCTCATCCTGATGTGTTTAACATATTGTTACAGGTTCTTGATGACGGCCAGATTACAGATTCAAAGGGTAGAAAAGTTAGCTTTAAAAATACAATTATTATTATGACATCAAATGCAGGAGCAAACAGAATAATAGACCCTAAACATTTAGGTTTTAGCAGAGACATAACAGAGAAGCAGGATTATGAAAAGATGAAAGCAAGTGTTATGGAAGAAGTTAAGTTAATGTTTAAACCTGAGTTTATTAATCGAATTGATGAAATTATAGTATTCCATGCTTTAACTGAAAAAGAAGTAAAGAGCATAGTTAACATTATGCTTAGAAATCTTGCAAAACAGGTTAAGGAACAGATGAATATTGAGCTTAAATATACTGAAACACTGAAGAGTGCCCTTGCAAAGGAAAGCTACGATAAGAAGTATGGTGCAAGACCTTTAAGAAGGATGATTCAGAACAAAATAGAAGACAATCTGGCAGAGGAAATACTTGCAGAAAAAGTTAAGCAGGGAGATAAAGTTACAGTGTCATATAAGAACAAATCCGTAACTTTTTCTGTGGCAGAATAGTTTAAAATGTATTATACTAGAACTACCAAAAAAAATAGATAAAGTCACATTAGATGATTTAATAACAGGAGGACAAAATGGCAGTAATTAAGGAATTAATCAGAAAAGAAAATAATGGTTCAATCAGCTTCGGTAATTATGAATTACCACAGAAAACAAAGTTAGCAGACTTTGAAGTTAATGGAGATTTATATAAAGTAAAAACATTTAAGGAAATTACAAAACTTGAAAAGAACGGAACTTTTGTTTATGAATCAATTCCGGGAACAGCAGTAAGCGTTTTTAAGGAAACAGCAGATGAAGTAAGCTTTTTCGTAGACGGAAAAGGTCAGACACAGATTACATTAGAATTAGAATCTAACAAGGAATACAGAGTTTTTGTTGGAGACAGAGACCTTGGAGTATCTAAGACAGACGTTGGCGGAAAGATTACATTAGATGTAGATTTAGAAAACGGAAATCTTACTACTGTAAAAGTTGTAACAGCATAATAAGTAAGATTTTAAATTAAGATATAAAATAAAGCTACAAAACAAAATAGGAGAGCCATGGCAAAATCAAAAAAGACGGTTTTCTTTTGCAAAGAGTGCGGTTACGAGTCAAGTAAATGGTTAGGACAGTGTCCGGGATGTAAAGAGGTAGGAACTTTTGTAGAAGAACCGATGGGGGCAAAGACCAACAATAACATTAGAAGGGGATTAATTAATAATAAACCGGTAACAATAAATCAGGTTACGGCAGATGATGAGGAGAGAATCACAACAGGTTTTGGAGAACTGGACAGAGTATTAGGAGGGGGAGTAGTTCCCGGCGGGCTAATACTTGTAGGCGGCGATCCGGGAATAGGAAAGTCCACATTACTTCTTCAGGTATGTAGAAATATGTCAAATAATGGCAAGAAGATTTTATATATTTCAGGAGAAGAATCCCTTAAGCAGATTAAGCTTAGAGCAAACAGAATGGGACAGTTTTCCGATAATTTAAGTCTTTTGTCAGAGACAAGCCTTGATATAATAGAGTCAGTTATTTTAGAAACAAAACCTGATGCAGTAGTAATAGACTCAATACAGACTATGCTAAGAGAGGATATAGGCTCAGCTCCAGGCAGTGTAAGTCAGGTTAGGGAGTCAACTAACTTTCTTATGCAGTTAGCTAAGGGTAATACCATTCCAATATTTATTGTAGGTCACGTAACCAAAGAAGGGGTTGTTGCAGGACCTAGGGTTTTGGAACATATGGTTGACACGGTTTTATATTTTGAAGGTGACAGACATGCAGCATATAGAATAATCCGAGGAGTTAAGAACCGTTTTGGTTCAACTAATGAAATTGGAGTATTTGAAATGAGTTCAGAAGGACTTAGGGAAGTATTAAATCCGTCAGAATTTATGTTAGATGGAAGACCTGAGGATGCTTCAGGTTCAGTTGTGGCATGTTTAATGGAAGGAACAAGACCGATTCTTGTAGAAATACAGGCATTAATATCCCACACCAACTTTGGAATGCCGAGACGAACGGCGGTGGGAACAGACTATAACAGAGTTAATCTTTTAATGGCAGTTATCGAAAAAAGAATTGGAGTTCAGATGTGCGATTATGATGCATATGTTAATATAGCAGGTGGAATGAAAATCAATGAACCGGCATTAGACCTTGCATTAGTAATGGCATTAATCAGTAGCTTTAAGAACAGAGTAATAGACCCAAAGACAATAGTTTTCGGTGAAGTAGGGCTTGCAGGAGAAGTAAGAGCGGTATCACAGGCAGACAAAAGAGTACAGGAAGCTAAGAAACTTGGTTTTACAACGTGCATAATGCCTGCTGTATCCAAGAAAAATCTTACAGAAATCACTGGAATCAATATAATTGGGGTAAATAATATAAAAGAAGCTGAAGAACTTATTTAAAAAAGTTGACAACTGATATTTGTTAGATTAGAATAACAAAGTAAGAAAAAGTCCAAAAGGACAATAAAATAATAAAAGCGTTGATAGAGACAGTAGTTGCCTTGCATAAATAATGCATAGTGAACGTTATAGAGAGTTCGGATAAGGTGGAAGCCGAATACAAGTAGCAGGTATATGAACATCACTCTGGAGTTGCAGCCCAAAGAACGTATAAAGTTTAGTAGGCGCTGACGGTATCCACCGTTAAAGGGAACACATATTAAAGGAGAAATCCTGCGTATGCTGTAAAAGGTGGTTAACGAAAATACAGGCTTTCGTCCTTTACAGGGCGGGAGCCTTTTTATTTAGTGTTTACACACTAAATAAAAAGTGCTCCATAGTGGACGCACAATAAAATAAATACACAGATATCATTGGATGTTTTCGAAAACAATGCAGATAGGATATGCGACAGATTTTTCTGCAAGCAAACAATAGGCAAATTTTCGTAATTTTGCGAGCATAGTGTACAGCGATAAAACTACTGTCCAAGCGGAGCGAGTTTAGTTTTTCGCTGTACCATAGGCGGCGGAGCAAAATAAGAAAATTAACGTGTTTGCTTGCAGAAAAATCTGTCGCATACCGGGAATACATTATTTTCGCAAACATCTGATGACAAAAAAGAAAGGAGATTGAAATGTACAAGAAGGTATCAACCAATTTGAACTTTGTTGACAGAGAAAAAGAAACAGAAAAATTCTGGGATGACAATCACATCTTTGAAAAAAGTATGGAAAATAGAAAAGAAGGACCAACATATACTTTTTATGATGGACCTCCAACAGCTAACGGAAAACCACATATCGGACACGTATTAACACGTGTAATTAAAGATATGATCCCTAGATACAGAACAATGAAGGGATATATGGTTCCAAGAAAGGCAGGATGGGACACACACGGACTTCCTGTAGAACTTGAAGTAGAAAAATTATTAGGTTTAAATGGAAAAGAACAGATTGAAGAATACGGTATGGAACCTTTCATTAAGAAATGTAAGGAATCTGTATGGAAATACAAGGGAATGTGGGAAGACTTCTCAGGAACAGTTGGTTTCTGGGCAGATATGGAGAACCCATATGTAACTTATGATGATAATTTTATTGAATCTGAATGGTGGGCTTTAAAGACTATCTGGGATAAGAAATTATTATACAAAGGTTTTAAGATTGTACCTTATTGCCCAAGATGTGGAACACCTCTTTCATCACAGGAAGTTGCACAGGGATACAAGGCAGTTAAGGAACGTTCAGCTATCGTAAGATTTAAAGTTGTTGGTGAAGATGCATATTTCCTTGCATGGACAACAACACCTTGGACTCTTCCATCTAACGTAGCTCTTTGTGTTAACCCTAATGACACATACTGCAAGGTTAAAGCAGCTGACGGATATACTTATTATATGGCAGAAGCTTTACTTGACACAGTATTAGGAAAGCTTGCAACAGAAGACGAAAAAGCTTATGAAGTATTAGAAACAATGAAGGGTGCTGACCTTGAATATAAAGAATATGAACCATTATATGAATGTGCAAAGGCTATTGCTGATAAGCAGAGAAAGAAAGGTTTCTTTGTAACATGTGACACATACGTTACTATGAGTGATGGTACAGGTATTGTTCATATTGCTCCTGCTTTCGGTGAAGATGATGCTAATGTAGGACGTAACTATGACCTTCCTTTTGTACAGCTTGTAAATGACAAGGGTGAACTTACAGAAGACACACCTTATGCAGGTTTATTTGTAAAGGATGCTGATCCTAAGGTATTAGTAGACCTTGACAAGAGAGGACAGTTATTTGATGCACCTAAGTTTGAACATGATTATCCACATTGCTGGAGATGTGATACACCATTAATCTATTATGCAAGAGAATCATGGTTTATTAAGATGACAGAAGTTAAGGATAAACTTGTTGCAAATAATAACACTGTAAACTGGATTCCAAAATCAATCGGTGAAGGACGTTTTGGAAACTGGCTTGAAAATGTACAGGATTGGGGTATTTCAAGAAACCGTTATTGGGGTACACCACTTAATATCTGGGAATGTTGCGATTGCGGATGTCAGGAATCAATTGGCAGCCGTGCAGAATTAGCAGAAAGAAGTGGAAATCCTGATAATGCTAAGGTTGAATTACACAGACCTTACATTGATGAGGTAACATTTAAGTGTAAAGAGTGTGGTGGCACAATGAAGAGAGTACCTGAAGTTATTGACTGCTGGTTCGACTCAGGAGCAATGCCATTTGCACAGCATCATTATCCATTTGAAAATAAAGATTTATTTGAAAAACAGTTCCCTGCAGATTTTATCTCAGAAGCTGTTGACCAGACAAGAGGATGGTTCTATTCATTAATGGCTGAATCAACATTATTGTTTGATAAGGCTCCATACAAGAACGTAATCGTACTTGGTCATGTTCAGGACGAAAACGGACAGAAGATGAGTAAGTCAAAGGGTAACGCAGTAGATCCTTTTGAAGCATTAGGACAGTACGGTGCCGATGCCATCAGATGGTATTTCTACACTAACTCAGCTCCATGGCTTCCAAACCGTTTCCATGGTAAAGCAGTTCAGGAAGGACAGCGTAAGTTTATGGGAACACTTTGGAACACATATGCGTTCTATGTCTTATATGCTGAAATTGATCAGTTTGACCCAACAAAATACACACTTGATTATGATAAATTAAGTGTTATGGATAAATGGTTATTATCAAAACTTAACTCTATGGTTAAGGCAGTAGATGAAAACCTTGGTAACTACAGAATCCCTGAAGCTGCAAGAGCATTAGATGATTTTGTAGATGATATGAGTAACTGGTATGTAAGACGTTCAAGAGAACGTTTCTGGGCAAAAGACATGCCACAGGATAAGATTAATGCTTACATGACATTATATAAAGCACTTGTTACAGTATCAAAGGCTGCTGCACCAATGATTCCATTTATGACAGAAGATATTTATCAGAATATCGTAAGAAGCGTAGATGAAACAGCACCTGAAAGTATTCATTTATGTGACTTCCCAGAAGTTAATGAATCTTACATTGACAAAGAATTGGAAGAAAACATGGAAAGAGTACTTGATATTGTAGTACTTGGTCGTGCATGTAGAAATGCATCTGCAATTAAGAATAGACAGCCAATTGGAAAGATGTTCGTTAAGGCAGAATTTGAATTATCTGATTTCTACAAAGAAATCATTGAAGAAGAATTAAATGTTAAGGAAGTTGAGTTTACAGATGATGTAAGAGCATTTACTTCATATTCATTTAAGCCACAGCTTAGAACAGTTGGACCTAAATATGGTAAATTCTTAGGCAAGATTAAAGAAGCATTATCATCATTAGACGGAAATGCAGCTATGGATAAGATTAATGCCGGAGAACCTTTAACATTCGATTTTGACGGCAACGAAGTAGTTCTTGAAAAAGAAGATTTACTTATTGATATGGCTCAGGTTGAGGGATATGTATCAGAAAGCGATAATAATATTACTGTAGTACTTGATACAAAACTTTCAGATGAACTTATTGAAGAAGGATTTGTTAGAGAAATAATCAGTAAGATTCAGACAATGAGAAAAGAAGCTGATTTCCAGGTAATGGACAAAATTGTGGTAAATGTGGATAAAAACGATACAATA
The DNA here is from genome assembly GCF_025150745.1 of Eubacterium ventriosum. Lineage (NCBI taxonomy): Bacteria > Bacillati > Bacillota > Clostridia > Eubacteriales > Eubacteriaceae > Eubacterium > Eubacterium ventriosum. Next base: position 57,497 of record NZ_CP102282.1, on the reverse strand, counting down.
AAAGCTATAATTGAGAACAATCTTGACGAAATTAAGTCTGAAGTGTTGGCAGATAATGTCATATTTGGTAAAATAAACGGGTATGAAAAAGAGTGGAATATTAACGGTGAAAAGGTAACTTTTGGTGTAGAAAAAGCTCTTTAGAATTTGACTTGAAATATTTGGCTATAAAATTTATTAAAAAGAGAGAAGCAATGCCTGTCATTGTTTCTCTCTAATAGCATAAAAAAGGAGATTTAATATGGCTAAGAACGAAGGTATGGAAAAGCATGAAGAATTCAAGGCAGAATTCAAGAAGCGTGTGAAAGAACAGGCTAAAATGCTTTACAGAAAAAGCCTTGATGAAATAAGTGACAGACATAAGTTTGTATGTGTTGCTTATGCAGTAAAGGATATTGTGATCGATCAGTGGATAGCAACTCAGAAAGCATATGATGAGAAGGATGCTAAGATTGTATACTATTTATCAATGGAATTTCTTATGGGCCGTGCTCTTGGAAATATGATTATCAATCTTTCAAGCAGAGATGAAATCAAGGAGGCTATTGAAGAATTAGGACTTGATCTTAATGTAATCGAAGATCAGGAACCTGATGCAGCTTTAGGTAATGGTGGTCTTGGTAGATTGGCAGCATGTTTCTTAGATAGTTTGTCAACACTTAACTATCCGGCTTATGGATGTGGTATCAGATACAAATACGGTATGTTCCAGCAGAAGATTGAAAACGGATATCAGAAAGAAATACCTGAAGACTGGTTAAGACATGCTAATCCATTAGAAATCAAGCGTGAAGAATATGCTTGTGAAGTTAAGTTTGGCGGATATGTAAGAGTAGAAAACAGAGACGGACGTAATTATTTTATTCAGGAAGGCTACCAGTCAGTTAATGCTATTCCATATGATATGCCAATCGTTGGTTACGGAAACAACGTAGTTAATACATTAAGAATTTGGGACGCTGAACCTGTAGTACACTTTAATCTTGATGAATTTGACAAGGGTTCATATATGGCTGCAGTTGAACAGGAGAATCTTGCAAAGACTATTACAGAAGTTCTTTATCCTAATGACAATCATTATGCAGGTAAGGAATTAAGATTAAAACAGCAGTATTTCTTTGTTTCAGCAAGTTTACAGACAGCAATTAAGAAATACTTAAAGAATCATGATGATATTAGAAAATTACCTGAAAAGGTAGTATTCCAGATGAACGATACTCATCCAACACTTACAGTTGCAGAACTTATGAGATTATTAATGGATGAATATAACTTAGAATGGGATGAAGCTTGGGACATTACAACACATGCATGCGCATACACTAACCATACAATCATGAGCGAAGCTCTTGAAAAATGGCCAATTGAATTATTCTCAAGATTACTTCCAAGATGTTACCAGATTATTGAAGAAATCAACAGAAGATTTTGTATTGAAATCGAAAACAAATACCCTGGAAATCATGATAAAGTTGCTAAGATGGCAATTATCTATGATGGTCAGGTTAAGATGGCTCATCTTGCAATTTGTGCAGGTTTCTCAGTTAACGGTGTAGCAAAACTTCATACAGAAATTTTAAAACATCAGGAATTAAAAGATTTCTATGAAATGATGCCGGAGAAGTTTAACAATAAGACTAACGGTATTACACAGAGAAGATTCCTTCTCCATGCTAATCCACTTCTTTCAGAATGGGTTACAGGAAAGGTTGGAGATGACTGGATTACAGACCTTCCAAAGATTAAGGGAATAGAAGTATACGCAGATGACAAGAAAGCTCAGGCTGAATTTATGAATATTAAATATCAGAACAAAGTACGTCTTGCAAAATACATTAAAGAACATAATGGTATTGATGTAGACCCACGTTCGATTTTTGATGTTCAGGTTAAGAGACTTCATGAATATAAGCGTCAGTTATTAAATATTTTACATGTAATGTATTTATACAACCAGATTAAGGAACATCCTGAAATGGAATTTTATCCAAGAACATTTATCTTTGGTGCAAAAGCAGCAGCAGGTTACAAGATTGCTAAGCTTACAATCAAGTTAATCAATAGCGTTGCTGATGTAATTAACAATGATGAATCAATTAATGGAAAGATTAAAGTTGTATTTATTGAAAACTACCGTGTATCAAATGCTGAAATCATTTTTGCGGCAGCAGATGTTTCAGAACAGATTTCAACAGCATCAAAAGAAGCTTCAGGTACAGGTAATATGAAGTTTATGTTAAATGGTGCTTTGACACTTGGAACAATGGATGGTGCTAACGTAGAAATAGTTGATGAAGTTGGCGAAGAAAATGCATTTATCTTTGGTTTATCTTCAGATGAAGTTATTAACTACGAAAACAATGGCGGATATAATCCAATGGATATTTTCAATTCAGATATGGACATTAGAAAAGTTCTTATGCAGTTGATTAACGGATTCTATTCTCCAGATGATCCTGAAAGATTCAGACCAATTTACAACTCATTACTTAACACTCAGGAAACAGATGTTGCTGACAGATACTTTATTCTTAAAGATTTCAAGTCATATGCAGCAGCTCAGAAGAGAGTTGAAGAAGCTTACAGAAACGAAGAAGGCTGGGCTAAGTCAGCTATGTTAAATGTAGCTAATGTTGGTAAGTTTACATCTGACAGAACAATCGAAGAATACGTACAGGATATTTGGCATCTTGAAAAAGTAAAAGTTAAAATGGACGTATAGATTACAGAAAATTGTGAAAGTGTCACAATAGATATAATCAAATATAATTAAAATGAAACCCCAAAAAGTTAGAATGTAATGTCTGGTTTTTTGGGGTTTTTGTATGCACTACAATCATATAAATGATTTTTGAAAAATAAGTTAGTATAAGGGATTTTTAGGAATAACCAAATGACAGATAGAAAAAAGTTTATTATGCTAATATTATTTTCGATTTTTTTCCCGTTAGTTATAGGTAGTGTATGTGTTCTTGTAAACGGAAACAAAATATCTAAGGCTAAGCCCTCAGGGAAAACAATATTAGTGGATAATAAAAACTACAGCTTTGAAATGGATATGGAGAACTTCATATCTTACGTTCTTATGGCGCAGATGGACGAAAGTGAGCCGGAGGAGCTTTTGAAAGCTAAGTCTGTTATTATTAGAACTTATATTTTGTACAAAATGAAGGACAAAGCTCAAATAGCAGCTTCAGATTTGGGAATGGAATATAGAAATTATGGGGAGTTAAAAAACAGCAGATTTCAGGATTTTTGCAGGGAAAACATTAAAAGCCCCAAAGGAATGGCTGCATATTTTACAGGTATAGGTTCTTATAAAATATATAATGAGAAAAATAAAAAAATTAAAAGAATAGTAGATAAAACAAAAGGAAAAATAATAAAGAAACAGGGGGAGACTATTTTGCCACTGTTTCATAATATAAGTAATGGGAAAACCAGGTTAGGGGAGGAAATTATTGGAAAGGAATATAGTTATCTAAAAAGTGTTATATGCCAGAATGACATAAAGGAGAAGGAATATCTTTGCACAAGGTATTTAACGGTTAATGAGTTTAAGGAAAAACTGTCAGCTAATGGCATTGTTGTATTTAAAGATGGGAAGGAAATTCTAAAAAATATAAAAGATAAGAAGGAAATTATTAATCTGATAACTGTTGAAAAAGACAAAGAAGGCTATGCTTTAAAAATAAGAATGGGGGATACTGTTGTTCTGGCAGATGATTTTTCAAAAGCCCTCGGTCTTAATTCTACAGATATGAGCATAGAAGAATATGAAAAGGGAATAAGAATTACAACTAAAGGCAACGGTCACGGTTTTGGAATGAGTATAAGCTATGCCAGATACCTTGCAGGTCATGGCAAGCCATGGCAGGAGATTCTTAGCACTTTCTATGATGGGAAAATTGTGGAATATTAAAATTAATTTTTTTGTATAAATCTTCAATTAATGGTACATACTGTTATTGAGGTGATGAGAATGGATAAGAAATTTATAGCAGCAGTTGCAGTTTGCTTTGTTGCATTAGTAGGCGTAGCCACGGGAACTTATTTTCTTGGGCAAAAAAGCGACGAAAACATTGTAAAATTAGGAAAAGCAAACATAACTGAAACAACAGCGGCAGATAAAAATATTGAAGCAGCGGGAAATGTTGTGGAAAAAGAAACACAAAAAGAAACAGCAATGGAATCTGAAACACCGAAAGACAGAGAAGTTGAACCGGGAGGTTATTTAACAGAAGAAACAACTAAGGAAAAAGCCGTAAATAACGTAGTGGAAGAAAACACTCAGTCTAATGTAAGCAAAAAAGATTACTTGTATGGACTTTCATCAGAGGCAGCAGCCCAGATTAAAACATTAAAGTTTAACAAGAACAGCAAACTTATCTGGCCTGTTGAGGGTAGCATTATTATGCCATATGATGTGAAAAATACAGTATATTACGCAACATTAGATGAATACAAAACCAATCCCGGAATTGTAATCCAAAGTAGCAAAGGCACTGCAATAAAGGCAGCGGCAGATGGTGTTATTACAAAAATAACACAAGATGACGAACTTGGCGTTGTTATCAGTCAGGCAGTGGGAAATGATTATATCGTAAACTACGGGCAGACCATAAATCCTGAAGTAAAAGAAGGAAGCTTCGTTGAAGCAGGCCAGACTATCGCCTATGTTAACCAGCCAACTAAATATTACTCCAAGGAAGGGGATAATATTTACTTCTCAGTAGAAAGAAATGGAAAAACAAAAGATCCTTTAAATTATATTGATTACGAGGACTAATCACAAAACCGGAATAAGTGCATACAATAAGGTATACAAAAGAAAATATTAAAAGCTGCTCACTTTTGTGACAGCAGGCAACAGGGTTAAAAAAGGAAAATCATAAACAATTATTCTAATGATTTTCTAAAATCCGTACCTGTTGTTTATAATAGATTGTGCTATCATGTACCTGAAAAATACGTGGTAGCACTTTTTTTGATATTTTCAATCATATGTTATAATTCCACGCAGAAATTTTTACAGCAAACACGTTGAGATTTCTTATTTTGCTCTGCCGTCTATTGTAAGTGCAAAAGTAAAACTCGCCTATGGCTCAAACAGTTACTTTTGCACTTACACTATGCTCGCAAAATTTCGAATCTCTGCCTATTGTTTGCTTATAAAAATTTCTGCGTGGAATTTAAAACAGTGCCATTGAAAATATACAAACTATATTATAAGATAAAGGTTAGAATGAAGGCTAAAGATAGTATTTAGTTATGTACGGAGGAAGAAACTATGGGTAAGTATATTATGGCATTAGATCAGGGAACTACCAGTTCCAGAACTATTTTATTTGATAAGAAGGGAAATATTGTTTGTCAGGCAAATAAGGAGTTTGAGCAGATTTTTCCAAAGCCAGGCTGGGTTGAACATAATCCTGAGGAGATTTGGATGACACAGCTTCTTACAATGGAAGATGTTATGAGACAGGCAGGAATTACAGGCAAGGATATTGAAGCCATTGGCATTACTAATCAGCGAGAAACAACGGTTATATGGGACAAGAATACGGGAAAACCTATTTATAATGCCATTGTTTGGCAGTGTAGAAGAACTTCTGATATTGTAGACGGACTTGTTAAGGACGGTCTTAGGGATTTTATTAGAAATAAGACTGGATTGGTTCCTGATGCTTATTTTTCAGGAACAAAGATTAAATGGATTCTTGATAATGTGCCGGGAGCAAGAAATAAGGCAGAAAATGGTCAATTGCTTTTTGGAACAATTGACTCATGGCTTATGTGGAAGTTAAGCGGTGGAAGCATACACGCTACGGATTACACTAATGCGGGAAGAACTATGATTTATAACATATTTGATTTGGAGTGGGATCAGGAATTATTGGATATACTAGATATTCCCAAGTCTATGTTGCCTAAGGTAAATCCTTCAAGTGGAATTTTTGGATATACTATGCCGGAACTGTTAGGAGAACGAATACCTATAAGTGGTGTTGCAGGAGACCAGCAGGCGGCATTATTTGGTCAGTGTTGTTTTGAAAAAGGTGATGTAAAGAATACATATGGAACAGGTTGTTTTCTTTTAATGAATATAGGAAATAAGCCGGTTATATCAGACAATGGTTTGATTACTACTATTGCAGCAGGCACAGGCAAGGTTGAATATGCATTGGAAGGCAGTGTTTTTGTGGCAGGAGCGGCAATACAGTGGCTTAGAGATCAGATGAAGTTAGTTAACAGTGCACCGGAAAGTGAAGAGATTGCAGAAAAGGTTAGTGATACTAATGGAGTATATGTTGTGCCGGCTTTTACAGGAATGGGAGCACCTTATTGGAAGCAGAATGCCAGAGGCATGGTAGTTGGCATAACAAGAGGAACTGCAAGAGAGCATTTTGTAAGAGCCACACTTGAATCTCTAGCATATCAGACATATGATGTGTTAAAGGCAATGGAGCAGGATGCAGGCATGGAAATTAAATCTATTAGGGTAGACGGTGGAGCAAGTGCCAATAATCTTTTAATGCAGTTTCAGGCAGATATTACTGAAAAACAGGTTGTGCGACCATCAGTAATTGAAACTACAGGGCTTGGGGCAGCATATTTGGCAGGTCTTGCAACAGGTTATTGGAAAGACAAAAAAGACATTATAAAAAATTCAACAATAGAGAGAAGGTTTGAAAACAAAATGGATTCTGAAAAGGTGCAGAAATATATCAGGGGATGGCACAGAGCTGTAAAATGTGCCCTTGTTTATGCAGATGAGGAGTAAATAATATCCTATGAATCTGGTATTGTGTTTATTACGTAAATTGGATATATAAATGATACCACATACTGATATACTATACTTTAATGAGTTACAGTGTCAGATTGAGATAATGCAACTTAGATTAAGTAATAATACACTTATGATAAAAGATAGGTGTTAATATCAGGAGGAGAATTATGGATTCAACTAAACAGAACGTAGGCAAGATTGTTATTACAGCTTTATTTGCAGCGTTAGCATGTGTAGCAACAATGATTATTAAAGTACCTACAGTAGGAACAAACGGTTATGTAAATATTGGTGATACTATTGTATTACTTTCAGCTTGGATGATTGGTGGCGCTTATGGTGCCCTTGCAGCAGGTATCGGTTCAGCCCTTTCAGATTTTATCAGTGGTTACGGAAGTTATGTACCGGGAACATTTGTAATTAAGTTTTTAATGGCTTTAGTTGCATATTTAGTATTTGTAGCAATTAAGAAAGCAAACACTAAGGACAGTAAGGGAATGAATGTAGTAGCTTATATTGTAAGTGGTGTAGTTGCAGAAGTTATTATGGTTTTAGGATATTTCTTATATGAAAGTACTTTATTAGGATATGGACTTGGAGCAGTGCCTTCAATTGGAAGCAACAGCATCCAGGGTGTTACATGCTTGGTATTAGGATTTATTGCTATTTTCGCATTAGAAGAAGCAAAGGTTACAAAATTAGTTAAAAAATTTGTATAAAAATATAAAATAATATGTAAAAGGAAAGAGTTGTGTGATAAAATTGTAGGCGGTAAAAAGAGCAGGCTACAAATATCATACAGCTCTCTTTTGCATTATGTTGTTTGAAAGGAGCGATTCAAATGTACGAAGAATTAAAAGAACAGGCAAAAAAAACAACAGAAGAAATTTGCGATAAAGCAGGATTAAAGGAAGGCAATATTCTTGTAGTTGGTTGTTCTTCAAGTGAAATATGTGGAGATAAGATTGGAAGCAATTCTAACCTTGAAGTGGCTAAGGCAGTTTTCTCAGGAATATATGAAGTCCTTGAAAGCAGAAAGATATATCTTGCAGCTCAGTGTTGTGAACATCTTAACAGAGCAATAATAGTTGAACGTGCAGCAGTTCCGTTTTCAGAAATAGTTAACGTTGTACCACAGCCTAAGGCAGGTGGTTCATTTGGAACAACAGCATATAAGACATTTAAAGATCCTGTTGCTGTGGAAGAAATTAAGGCAGACGGTGGAATTGACATTGGCGGAACTCTTATTGGAATGCACATTAAGAAAGTTGCAGTTCCGGTAAGACTTGAAAATAACAAAATCGGCGAGGCAAACGTACTTGCAGCAAGAACAAGACCTAAGTTTATAGGAGGTTGCAGAGCTGTATATGACGAAAGCATTGAATAGAAAAATAAAATTATAAAAAGATAATAAAAACAGTTTTAAAAACAATAAAACCCCTGATTACAAGTCATGTGATCGGGGGTTGGTTTTTTTGGCTAAAATATAGATTGAAACATTATTTTTGATGAAAATGATAAAAGTGTTTTTATTTCAAAAAAAATATTGTGCAAAATAACTAAATATGTTAGGATAAAAACGTATTTATTAACCGCAATAATTATTTTTAAAAGCGGAAGGGAATGAAAACATTTTTAGGAGGAGATTTATGAACAAAATGAAGCGAATTTTGACAATTGTTTTAACATTGGCATTAATAGTAACAATGATGCCTATGAATTTAACAAATGTTAATGCAAGGACTACAACAAGACTAAGCTCAAAGAAGATAGTTTTGCAGGTAGGAAAAACAAAGAAGTTAAAGGTGAAGAATAAACCTGCCGGAGTAAAGGTAGTTTGGAAGTCTTCAAAGAAAAAAGTAGCAACAGTTTCTAAAAAAGGAAAGGTTAAGGCAAAGAAACCGGGAAAGACTACAATAACTGCAAAGGTTGGAAAGAAGAAATATAAATGCAAAGTTGTTGTTAAAAGAAATAATAGTATTAAAGTTACAAAACCTTCCGATAACAATAATAGTGTTATAAATCAGGTAACTACAAAGAGTGAACCTTCACAGATAGTAACTACTAAAGCTGAAGTGAAGACAACTAAAACAGAAACGACTAAGAAAAATGACAGTACTACAGTTAAGCCAACAGTAGCACCAACATTAAAACCAACAGTAGCACCTACAACAGTAGCACCTACAACAGTAGCACCAACATTAAAACCAACAGTAGCACCTACAACAGTAGCACCAACATTAAAACCAACAGAGAAACCTACAACAGTAGCACCTACAACAGCTAACGGTAATGTTGATGAAAGCATTCAGGCACCGGTAGGACTTATTCATGCACCGGGAGAGGGATTGCCATATCATTTCGCATGGGCAGCAGTTGATGGAGCTGACGGATATAATGTTTATATAGATGGAGTGTATGTAACAAAAGTTACAGAAAATGTTGCAGACTTGGATGCCTCAATGTTTACAAAGGGAGCTGTAGAATACACAGTTGGAATTGCAACAGTAAAAGGAGACAAGATATCAGCAATAACATCAGTTAAGTATACATATGATGGAAATGGAGCACAAGCAACAACAAATGTATCTGTAACAACAACGGTAGCTTCTGTAACAACACCATCAGTACCGGGTCAGGATGTAGATGAAAGCATAAAAGCCCCTGAAGGACTTGTATGGGCAGGAAATACAGATTTACCATATTATTTTGCATGGGCTAAGGCAGATGGTATAGACTCATATAATGTATATGTTGATGGAACTTTAGTAGCTAACGTAGTTGATGGCTCAGTTAATTTAAATGAATCTGTATTCACAAAGGGTTCAGGCGAATATGCAATTGGAATTGCAGCAGTAAAAGGAAATAAAACATCAGCAATAACATCAATTAAATATACATATGCAGGAAGCGGACAGCCAGCAACAACAAAGGCACCGGAACCTTCAACAGCAAAGCCTACAGATGTAACAGTGGCACCAACAGCACCAGGACAGGATATAGATGAAAGTATACAGGCACCGGTTGGACTTGTATGGGCAGGAAATGCTGATTTACCTTATTATTTTGCATGGGCACCGGTTGTAGATGTAGATTCATATAATGTATATGTTGATGGCGTGTATGCAACAAATGTTGGCGCTTCTTCAGTTAATTTAGATAAGGCAGTATTTACAAAGGGTTCAGGAGAATACACAATTGGCGTTGCTTCAGTTAAGAACAATAAGATTTCTAGCATAACATCAATTAAATATACATATGCAGAAAGCGGACAGCCAGCAACAACAAAGGCACCGGAACCTTCAACAGCAAAGCCTACAGATGTAACAGTGGCACCAACAGCACCGGGACAGGATGTAGATGAAAGTATACAGGCACCTGCTGGACTTGTATATGCAGGAAATACTGACTTACCATATTATTTTGCATGGGGGGCGGTATCAGATGTAGATTCATATAATGTATATGTTGATGGCGTGTATGCAACAAATGTTAGTGCTTCTTCAGTTAATTTAGATAAGGCAGTATTTACAAAGGGTTCAGGAGAATACACAATTGGCGTTGCTTCAGTTAAGAACAATAAGATTTCTAGCATAACATCAATTAAATATACATATGCAGAAAGCGGACAGCCAGCAACAACAAAGGCACCGGAAGTACCAACAGTAGCACCTACTACTGTAAAACCTACAACAATACCAAAGGAAACAACAACAATTGCTTTCACAACAGACAGCTCAATTGAAAAGCCATTTGGTTTGGATGTAAGTCAGGCAAGTGTAGGATATGTTAATATTGTTTGGGGACGTGGAACAATTGATTGTTACAATGTTTATGTCGATGGAGAAAGAAGACGTACAGGAATTTCAGCACAGTCATTAAAGCTTCCTGTTTATACAGAAGGAACACATACAATAGCAATTACAACAGTAGTTGGAACAAGAGAATCTGAAAAGCTTGAGGTACAGGTTGCAATTACAGGAACAGGTGAAAAGGAAACAGAACCTGAAACATGTCCTGAAGAACTTAAGCCACAGCTTAAGAAAAATGTTCCTTTAAGAGATGACAGAATTGCAATTGAACTTAACAATAAGACTAATGGAAAATATAGTGACAGTGAAATTTACTGGTGCATTTTAGGAAATAATGAAAATAATCAGCTTTGTTATATGGATAAAGATGGAAATATGATTCCTGCATCAGAGAGTCTTAACACAGTTGAAGTAAACGGAACAAAATATGCAAATATTTATCATACACTTGCAGAATCAGATCATGTATATGCACCGACAATCCGTTCAGGAAGAATGTATTTAAGTTATGGAAAACCTGTATATGTTAAGTTTAACGGTTCAACAGGTTATGCCGGACCGGATCTTAACAATCCTGGAGACGTGAATGCTAACACATTATTTGAGTTTGCTGAATTTACAATTGAAGGAAAAAATTATTGGGGAAATACAACACGTGTTGATTATTTCTGTTTCCCAATGGTTACACGTTTAATAGGTGGTTCGTTATATGGTGGATACGATAATGTAGTAGGTGATATTGGAACAAGAGATGAAATCTTTACAGCTTTCAAGAATGAAGTTCCAAATGAATATAAGTCACTTGTAAGAGATGATAGAATTATTGCACCATGTAAGAGTACATTTAATGTTGGACAGGATAATGGAAATTATTTTGATAATTATATTAATGAATTCTGGAACAAATATGCCAATGAAGATTTAAGATTCAGCTCAGAATCAGGAAGCTTCGTTGGTAGAGTAGTTGGAAATCAGATGCGATTTACAAGAGAAGGTGACAGCACAGTTTATTATGTTGATAAGCCAAATACACAGGAAGTGTTAGAAGGCAAGGGTGCATTTGACAGAGGAAATGGTGTTGAAAAAGCTATTGAAGCACAGCTTTGTGCAGCATTTAACAGAGGTGTTGCAACAGAACCTGACAAATGGTACACACCAAGTCAGTATTACAAGAATAGTGTTGCAAACTTCTATGCAGGTTTCTTCCATGAACATTCAGTTTTAGGAAAAGCTTACGGATTCTGTTATGATGATGTAAATGATCAGAGTACATTGCTTCAGTATAACAAAGCAGATGCTCTTGTAATTGATTTGAAATGGTAAATAAATTGCTATAAAAAGTACCCTTTTTAATTGGGAGCACATCAGTTTTGGTGTGCTCTCTTTTGTTTTAATCTCCCAAAAAAAGAACAGAGCTTCAATGCTAATTAATGTTTTTCAACAAACTAATTAGCATTAAGCCCTGTTAATTCTTTGAAATGTAAATAATTTCATCTTACTAACTATTAATTAATATCCAACAGCTTATCTACTGCATCCTGTATTTCAGGGTGCTTTCTATATTGTTCTATTAAGTGATGTTCATGTTTTGTAAGATTAATTGGCTCTTCGTCAGTATATCCGAAAGTGCCAAGAATGTTATCAATATTATAAATATCACAAAGTAGAAGTAGTGTGTCAGCGTCAGGCTGAGTGGCACTGCTTTCCCATCCGTAAACGGTTTTTTCAGCTACCTTAAGTGACTTTTCTTCCAGTAATTCAGTAACGTCCCTCACACTTAAATTATTCATTTTTCGGTAAGCTTTTAATACTTCTGCAATCTTTCTATTCTTCATTTTAAATACCTCTTTTTAAATAATATAGTAAGAAAAAATCAACGTCAACCAAATCACCTTGAAAAAAGGAAAAATCCTTTTGAATTCTTTCAATTCGGGAAAAATCCACATTGCATTTCTTGTATTCAGAGAATATAATAGACATTATAATATTATTTTCTTGTAATACGGGAATGGCGGTGACAAATGAAAAATAATAACAGCGTTTCAAAAGCATTAATTAAATACATAAAAGAAAAAGAAATATCTACATCACAGATTTCTAAGGATACCGGAATTTGGGAGAAAAAGTTAACTGACGAGAATGTAACTTTTACGGCATCAGAATTTTTGGAATTATGTTCTTATTTGCATTTAAAACCGGAAGATTTGAGATAGGTGATAAAGTGCTAAATTACATATGCAGAAATGACAATATTAAAACTAAAAGCAGTACCTGTCCTGTGTGTGGACAGAGAACTGAACTGACGAAATCAGACATATACTGGTGCGAAACCTGCAAGGTGCCATTGTATCAGAAGGAATGTCAGTGTTGTGGAAGTAGCGGCAGAAGAATAACAACGGATATGAGACCGGTTTTTCCTGAGGAAAGGTTGTTATTAGAAATAATGACAGATAAGGAGCCGGGATATTACGAAAAAATGTCTGTTTGGAACTGCTCAGGTAACAGATATATCGCTGATGGTCATAAGGTTGATTTTGCAGTTAAGGATTTAAAGGATAAGAATTCGGAAGAAATAAGAATTAAATATGAGAGTGAAGTTTCAAATATTGATTATAGATATTTTAATGAATTTAAAGACAGATTCATTAAGGCTAACAGAAGCCGATATGAATTTATTGTAAAAGAGGCAGTGGGCTATATTAAGAATTCAACAAAGGACTACACTGCAAGAGATATGTTTGTTTCTTTTTCAGGGGGGAAGGACTCTACAGTCACATCTGATCTTGTTATGAGAGCTTTAAGTGAACCGAAGATTCTTCATATTTTCGGTGACACAACTTTAGAATTCCCCGAGACTATGAAATACATAGAACGATTTAAAAAAGAACATCCACAGACTCCTGTTGTTTCATCAAGAAACAAAGATAAAGATTTTGAGGAACTTTGTGCTTTGGTTGGCCCACCAAGCAGAGTTATGAGATGGTGCTGTACTATTTTTAAAACAGGTGCAATCCAGAGAAAGATTAAAACTATGTTTAGAAATAAGAACAAAATTATAACTTTCTATGGAATAAGAAGAAACGAATCAGCAAGCAGAAACAAGTATGAGCGTGAAACAGAAGGCTCTAAAATTACAAAGCAGATAACTATTTCACCGATTATTGACTGGATGGATTTTGATGTGTGGCTTTACATGCTTACAACAGAAATTGATTTTAATTATGCATACAGATTAGGGTATGCAAGAGTTGGCTGCTGGTGTTGTCCTAATAATAGTGGTTGGTCAGAGTTTTTGTCTAAGATTCATATGCCTGAACAGTCCAAAAGATTCAGACAGCTTTTGGTTGACTTTGCAACAAAGATTGGAAAACCTGATCCGGAAGTGTATGTGGACGAAGGCAAGTGGAAAGCAAGACAGGGGGGAAATGGCGTAGATTATGCAAAGAAGTCGGCAGTATCATTTGAACCTTGTGTGCTGGAAGAGAATGCTTTTAATTATGAACTTCAAAGACCAATTTCAGACCAATTGTATGAGTTGTTTAAGCCTTTTGGATATTTAAATTTCGATATGGGCAATAAGCGATTGGGTGAAGTTTATGTAACAAGAAGGAACGGCAATCCTGTTTTGAAATTGCAGGGCAGAATTGGCTCTACAACTTTAAAAGTTACAATAATTGACAGCAACATAGATGGGGCAAAGAATCTTAAAACAGCAGAGGATAAGATTAAATGTCAGATTACAAAATATCAGATGTGTATGGCGTGCAGGGCGTGCGAAAGTATTTGCAAGCACAATGCCATAGTTATAAAAGAGGACAAAGAAGGTAATCTTGATTATAGAATACTGGACAATAAATGTGTAAGATGTGCAGAATGCGTTAATCATTACACGGCAGGATGTTATATGAGAAAGGTTTTGGCAATAAAAAGAAACTAGTTAATTATTTATGAAACTTAAGCAGGCAGATAGGAGAAGAAAATGGCGATTAAACTTAAAGGACATGAAACATTTGCACTTCGTGAGGGGTGGCTTAATAAAGGACTTGCAAAGGTAGATGCCAATCCAAAAGTTTTCTCTGAAAACTATGGGGCGGATGCTCTTGGAGTGGGAAGCAATATGGCTAAGGCTATTCGCTATTGGCTTAAAGCCGGAAAGTTTATGGAAGAACCACCTAAAGAGGGGGCAAAGCTTACAGATATAGGTCAGATTATTTTTAAGGAAGATAAGTATTTAGAAGATATATTTTCATTATGGATATTCCATATTAATCTGGCAGGAAATGAGAAACTTGCAACAAGCTGGTATGCTTTTTTTAACTTAATTAACATTGACGAATTTTCAAAGGAAGATTTAATGAACATTCTATTAGAAAAGCTTACTCCTTTGGCAGAGAAAAAAGCCATACCTGAGCGTTCGTTGCGAGATGATATTTCCGTACTTTTAAATATGTACGTAAAAGAGAAGCAGCAGAATTATGATCCGGAGGAAAATAAGATTTCACCATTTGCACAATTGGGTTTATTAAAAAAAGACAGAAATAATTATATAAAAACACAGCCTGACAAGGATAAGTTATGTGATGATGCAGTGCTATACAGCCTGATTAAGTTTTTTGAAAAAAAAGAAGTTGACTCAATAGGAATAGATGAATTGCTTAACAGTCCAATGTCACCGGGAAGAATTTTGAACCTAAAGAGAATGGCTTTAAACGAATATTTGGACCATTTAGAAGGTCAGGGATATTTGACTGTTAACAGAACAGCAGGACTTGATATGGTTTATCTTAAAAAGAAAATCGAGCTTAAGGAAGTTGTTTCGAATTATTATAAAAAACACTAGAAGAAGTTTTTAAAAGGCTAACGAATTATTACAGGAACAATAAAGAAAAGCGATTTGTAAGACTAATAAAACATTAAACACTGATAGAAAGGATGCGTATATCTGGCAATCAGGTATATCAGAGAATAAATGAATAAGTTTAAAGACTTTATAGAAATAGACAAGAAATTTCAAAATTCAATAAATTTGCAGTTGGACATAGATAATTTATCTAAACTAAATAGCTATATACCAACCCATTCTTCTATTTTAGTGTTGGATGGGTTTCTTAATAATGTTTTGTCAGACAGAGACAAGGCAAATATTTTAATTGGACCTTATGGAAAGGGAAAATCACACCTTTTACTGGTTTTGCTGGCTTTACTTAATGATGGAAAAGGTGACAGAACTAAAAAAACAATTAACAAAATAGAAAAAGTTTCAAAGGAAACTGCTGAAAAAATAAAGATTATACAAAGTAGTGTAAAGCCTTTTCTGCCGGTTATTATTTCAGGAACAGAGAAGGATTTAAACAAAGAATTTATTATAGCTTTAATGGAGTCATTAAGAAAAAATAATCTTATGAATGTGGCACCTGAAAGCGATTATGGCAAGGCTTTGGAAGTTATAGCTAAATGGCAGAAAGACTTTAAACAGGTTTATGAAAGCTTTAAGCAGATTGTTAGGGAATATGGCAGAACTGTGGAAGAGTTTATGGGTGAACTTAAGGAAATGAAGGAAGAGGCTCTCAATATTTTTAAAGAGATACATCCTAAACTTACTGCCGGCAGTGAATTTATGCCAATGACAGTTAATAATGCCATGACTTTGTACGGGGAGATTAACAGAGCACTTGAAAGTTATGGATATGGCGGAATTTATATAATTTTCGATGAGTTCAGTAAATATATTGAAGGTCATGAAAAGGATACTTTTGCTTATGACATGAAGATTTTGCAGGATATATGTGAGCTTGCCAATAACTCCAAAAAACAGCAGATTCACATTACTTTCGTGGCGCACAAAAGCATTAAAGAGTACGGCAACGCATTGTCTTCAGATATAGTTAATGCTTTCAAAGGTGTTGAGGGTAGATTAAAAGAAGTTAGATTTGTAGTTTCAGCTCAGAATAATTATGAGCTTATTCAGCATGTAATAAAGAAGAAAGTAAGCGACTGCAAACCATGGTTTCAGGAGCAGAATAATAAAGAAATAATCGGGGAATCTTACAAGATTCCTTGTTTTTCAGGCTTATTTACAGAGAAAGAATATAAGAAAATCATAATGGAGGGGTGTTTTCCAATGCTACCTCTTACAGCCTATGCACTTTTAAATATTAGTGAAAAGGTTGCACAGAATGAGAGAAGTATTTTTACTTTTCTTGCTAATGACGAAAAAGGAAGTCTAATTAATATAGTAGAAAACGGTAGCGAAGAATTACTGTCTGTTGATGTAGTTTATGACTATTTTCAAAATATGTTTAGGGACAGTATTTCTCTTACTAACATACACAATGAATGGCTTAAGGCAGACTATGCCTTAACTAAGGCTGAATCATTAAATGAAGAAAAAATAATTAAGGCAATGGCTATTCTTCATATGATTAATAGAAATGAGGAAGTTCCGGTTAGAAAGACGGAAATCAGATTGGCAACAGGTTTAAATATGGCTGATTTTGTAAGTAGCCTTGAAAAACTTGAAAGCAAAAATATTGTAACCTACAGAAGCAAGCTTGGGGTTTATGCATTTAAAAATAACGTAGGCGTAAATCTTGATAATCAGATGAACAACATGATTGAAAAGCAGCCTTTAAGCCTTAACTGGCAGGAAGAAATTGCCACAGTGTCAGAACTTGATTATGTACTTCCAAAGAAATACAACCAGGAATATACAATGACAAGATATTTCAAGTACGTATATATGACACCGGAGCAGTTTCTAAATACATCTAAGTCAGAATATTTATTTGAAACATATAAGGCAGACGGTCTGATTATATGTCTTGTTATGCTTAAAGATGGGGATGTTAATCAGATTAAGGAACATTTAAAGGAACTAAATGATAACAGACTTGTTGTAATATATCCTGAAAAAATATTTGGCTTTTCAGAGCAGCAGAACATTAGAAAATTAAAAGCTGTGGAAAAATTGCTTAAGGATAAAGATTTTTTAGAAGAAAATAAAGTTCTGCAACAGGAACTTGAAATATATAAGGAAGATTTGATTTTTGAAATAAATGTAGAACTTGAAAAGTCATATTTGCCGGAAAATAACAGATGCAAATATTTTAATACATTAAATGGTGTGACGGAGTTGTGTTTTGAAAACCAGATTAGTTTTAATAGATTTTTAAGTGAAATATGCTTAAGCTACTACGAACATGCACCAAAGATTAACAACGAATTAATTAACAGAAAAAGCGTATCAGCACAGATTAAAAAGGCACGAAATTTAATTATAGATGCCATTTTAAACGAAGAAGAACTTAATAGATTTGAAAAGGGTACAAGCTCGGAGGCAACTATTTTTAGAGCTACTCTTATGCATACGGGAATTTTAAAAGGGGACAGTTCTGAGGAGGAAGGCTGTAGAAGAATTATTGAAGAAATCGATGCTTTTATAGGTCAATGTGCAGGCAAGAAGGTTTCTTTTCAGGTCCTTTATAACAAATTATTGGGTAAGGATTTTGGCACAAGAAAAGGAGTAATTCCTATTTTTATTGCAAAGGAAATAATTAATCTGCAGGATACGCCGATTATTTATCTTCAGAATAAGGAAGTGGAGATTTCAAGCAGTATTTTAAACAATATTAACGAAAAACCACAGGATTATTATCTTTTTATTGAAAAGGAAAGTATTGAGAAAGAAAAATATCTAAAGGTTTTAGAAGAACTTTTCCTTAGCGAAGAGTTAAGAAAAAAACAGAAGTCAAAAATGCAGCGCTTAAACAACATTGTGGAAAGTATGCAGAGATGGTACAGATCATTGGACCAGTATACTTTAACATTTACAAAACAGCTTTTTGAAGAAAATGAGCAGGGCTATTTGGAAGAAGATGCTTTCGAAAGAATGTACTCTTTTAGAAAAGTATTTAAGGGCATAGAACTTAACCCAAGAGAAGTTCTTTTTGAAAAAATACCAAAGGCAATATGCCATGACAATAGCGGTGATGCAGTTTTTGAAAATGTTACTTTACAGATAGAAGAAATTAAAAAATATATGGACAACAATCTTGTAAATGCAAAGAAGAAAACAGCAGTTCAGGTTAAGAGCATTTTTGGAGCAAGGGCTGATGAAAGTTTAAGTGCATGTTTAAAGAACTGGTATTCAAAACAAAGTGAAAAGTCAAAGTCACATATTTACGCTGAGAATATTACAGGCTTTATGACGTACATTGAAAAGCTGACTACTAACGATGAGGATGAAATTGTTTCAAGATTGTGCAAAATTATTACAGGAATTTATATCAATGATTGGAAAAACGATTCTTATGAAAGATTTGTCGAAGAGTTAACTTATGTTAAAAACACTATTCAGTCTATTAAGGAAAGTGAACAGTCAACAGAGGGAGAAAATAAGATTTCAATTAAAACAGGGGAAAGTACAATCGAAAGATTCTTTGAACCTGACAGTGACGACAGCACAAGTTATTTCCTTCAGAATGCAATAGAGGATGCACTGGAAGAATTTGGTGATACATTGGAACTTAATCAGAAAGTTTCAGTGTTGGTAAAGGCACTGGAAGAACTGTTGAGTAAATAATTGAATTGATTGAAAAGTAATGGAACAGTAAGATTTGCGAAAGATATTAATAAAAGAGATTTGCCATATGCAAATGGAAGTTACTGATTATAAGTGGATTTATTTGAGGGATAAGTTATGGATAAGGAGAATAATAGTAAAACTATATATTTAGATAATGCAGCAACAACTTTTCCAAAGCCGGAGTCTGTTTATACGGAGATGGATTATGTAAACAGAAATCTTGCAGTTAATACGGGAAGAGGCTCTTATAGTCTGGCAAGAAAAGCAACGGAAATAATAGACCGGACAAGAGAGAAAGCCTTGAAACTTATAAAAGGAAAAGATGTTGCAGACATTGTGCTTACGCCATCAGCCACAATTGCAATGAATGTAATAATTGGTGGTTTGGATTGGAGTGGTGCAGATATTTGCTATGTTTCTCCTTTTGAACATAATGCAGTAATGCGACCATTACATTTGATTAGTGAAAAATATGGTTTTGATTTAATAGAACTCCCATTAAAGAGCGAAACATTAGAAATAGATTTTGAAAAAATGGAATATATGTTTTCCATGAATCCTCCTACGAAAGTTTTTGCAACTCATATAAGCAACGTAACCGGGTATATTTTGCCGGTTAAAGAGATAACTGAAATGGCAAAAAAATATAACAGTCAGGTTATTATTGATGCCTCTCAGTCATTGGGATTATTAGACATTAACATGAACAACCTAATGGCAGATTTTATAGCTTTTGCAGGACATAAGAATCTATATGGACCATTTGGCACCAGTGGATTTTTCGTAAGAAAAGGAACAAAGATTAATCCATTTATTGCCGGAGGAACGGGAAGTGATTCACTTAACCTAAATATGCCAAAAACAATACCTGCAATGCTGGAACCGGCAAGTCCTAACATAGTTGCCGTGGCAGGAATGGAGGCAGCATTAGATGAAACAATTGGGCGAATAAGTGACTTTGAGGCAAAAGAAAAAGAATTAACAGAATACCTTGTAAAAGGACTTGAAAAAATAGAAAACGTAACTACATATCTTCCATTGGAAGATTCACATATAGGAATTGTAGCCTTTAACATTGAAGGCTACAAGGCAGAGGATGTGGGAACAATATTAGACCAGGATTACCACATTGCAGTTAGAACAGGATATCATTGCGCACCGCTTATACATAAACATTTGATGGATATAGAAAAGGGAGGCGTGGTAAGAGCCAGTGTTGGAAGGTACACAACAAGGAATGAAATAGAAAAGCTGCTGGAGGCAGTGGAAGAACTAAGTGAGGAAATGTAGATGAGTTTTGCAAGGCGAAAATAGCTTTGTTTAAATAACTTAAAGAAAAAGTATTTAGAGAGGTAAAAGTATGGATGAAAAAGTAGAAGCTTTAAGTAACCTAATTGACAAAATAGTTAAAAAGGAAATTTTATTGCCTGATTTTCAAAGGAAATTTATTTGGAAGGAGGAAGAAAAACAGGGGAGATTGATAGCATCTGTATTGGCAAAAATGCCAATAGGAAGTATTTTGCTTTTGGATAGTGATGCGAAAGATTATGCATATAAAATGCTAGGTTGTAGAGAAAGAAAAACGTATAAAGAACTTGAAATGGACGGAAAAATTTTAGCATTACTTGATGGACAGCAGAGAGTCACAGTTTTAACAAATGCATTTTCTAATGTTATTTTTGATATGGCAAAGAAGTCAAGCAACCTTATAAATAGAACAGGATTACAAAGAAGATTTTTTCTACGAATACCTAAATATGAAAGAATGGAAGGTGAGGTTGAAGATTTTTTTCAGGTTAGAAAGTTGCAATTTCCTTTAGAAGATGCAGAAAAAGAAGAACCTAAATTTCTGTCAGATGATATATATGAGGCAATAAAAATAATATCATTTAATGCTAATAGTGATGAATGCTATAACCCATTTAAGGAAAAGGAATCAACAAAATCAGATTTAATTAATTATTGTACATCAGGAAAAGAGTATTTAATACCTTTATTTTGGTTAACAGGGAAGAATACTATGGGATTATCAACTGTTTTAAAACGAATATCAGAAAATATATGTTTGGATATAATTGAAGAGTACGATTCAATTGAAAATGAAAAAAAGAGCATATTTGAGAAGAATATAATATCTGATAAAGTATCGGAAGTTATGCCAAATGAAAGTTTTAAGGAAAAATTAGATGCACAGGCAAGTGAATGGGAAAATAATATAAGATCATATCTTGTATCCTGTTTAAATAATATACAACTACATCAGATAATTGTCGATAATAGCAAACGAGCCAGAGCAATTAATATATATGAAAACTTAAATGAAGGAGGAGTCTCTCTAGGAACATTTGAATTAGTAATGGCAAGATTTGCAAGTGAAAGTGATGAAAATTATTATGATAAAATAGAAAAATATATGAAAAAGAAAAGAAAGTATCCGGAGGCTATTTATAATGAACAATTAAAAAACAATGAAAATGTTAGAGCAAAGTTAACATCAGAAAAATATATAGCCACGATAGATATGGGATGTATCGAAAATAAAAATGGAGAACCTGTTAATACATATATTGACGCATATTTAAATGTTATGTCTCTTTATTCATATGCCGGATTATTTAATCCGGATGATATTAAAAGTGAATTGATTAAAAAGAACAAAATATTAGCAATAAAACCTTGTGACTTAAAAAATAAATGCGAAGATGTATGTGATGCTTTGGATTTAGCACTTTTATTTTTCAAGATGAGATGTGGTGTTAGAAGTATTAAAGATATAAATTATAAGTTAATGTTAGTAGTTGTTTCATATATTTTATCGAACAAAAGTTACAGAGAAGATAGTAGAACGTATGACTATTTAGAAGCATGGTATTGGATAAGTATATTTTCAGGTTATTATAATTCGGATCAAACAGAAAGAACTATTACCAGTATTAAAAAGCTTATTAATACAATTGAAACCAAAAATGCAGAGTGGTTAGCAGAGTTAAAGGAAAAAATGTTTAAAGTGGATTATTATTCAGAAAAGAAATTTTTGTTATTAGAGATGAATAGTGCAGGAATAACACCTAAATCATTTTTTAGGGATGTTGTATGTCAGTATTATTTATCAATGACATACAAAGGTCTTATAGATAAGGAAAAAGAATTAAATCCGTTTATAGATGAAAGTTTACACAAACATCATGTTATACCTTTAGCATCACTAAAATCAGATTCTGAAGAAAGCAAGAAATCAGGAGTTGATTTGAGAAAGGATGATAGTTATTTTCTAAATTCTCCATTTAATTTCATTTACATAACAGATGAAGAAAATAGAGATATTTTAAATGACAAATTAAGTGATTATGTAAAGAGAATAGATGATGATGCAACAAAATCAATACTTGGTTTAAATGGTAAAATATGTGTAGATAATGAACAGGAGTGCAGGGAAGTATTAAAAGACAGAAGTAATCATTTTATAGGTAGAGTAAATGAACGCTTGGCTAAATTGTTGTAACAATGTTGGAAATATATACAATAGAGTATTGTATATAGGGAAGTTTCTAAACAAGTGGTTTGTGCAGTACAGTAGAACATAATTAAAAGGCATTTCATTTCGGATACGGTTGTATTTGAAAATAAGTGCCTTTTATGATTAAAGATAATATTATGTTAAATAACAAATTATATAAATTTATTGTTGCAAACTTCCATAATATATGTATAATTATAAATACAATTAAAAAGTGACATGAGCTTGTTCGCTTTTTAATTTACTGACTCCATATAGGTATTAGTTATATTATGCTGTCCCGGAATAAACTAAAGGAGAGTTTATGGAAGGAAGCAAAAAACACAAAGACAGAGTATTCAGAAAACTATTTGGATACGAAAAGAACAAAGGTAACTTATTGGAATTATATAATGCATTAAATGACAGTAATTATACAAATCCGGATGATTTGGAAATAAACACATTAGATGATGTTTTTTACATGAACATGAAAAATGACGTGTCATGCATTATAGACTGGAACATGGCTATTTATGAGCATCAAAGCACATGGAGTTATAACATGCCACTAAGAGGCTACAGGTATTCGGCAGAACTTTACAATGATTACATAGTGAGAAACAATCTGGATGTTTTTCGTCGAAAATTAATTAAAATACCTACACCTCAATATTATGTTTTTTACAACGGCAATGAAAAAAGACCTGACAGGGAGGTGCTGAAACTGTCAGACGCATTTATGGTTCCGTGCAAGGATGGAGAATTTGAGTGGACTGCAACAGTGCTAAACATAAATGCAGGACATAACGAAGAATTAATGTCCAAGTGTTCAATTTTAAGAGAATATGCTATTATGGTAAGTAAGATAAAGGAATTCCTGGCAGAGTCATTAGAATTGAAAGATGCAATAAAAAAAGCCATTGATTATTGTTTGGACAATAATGTATTAAAGGAATTTCTACAGGATCATAGATCGGAGGTAGAAGATATGCTTTGGAGAGAATACAACGAAGAAGAAACAATGGCTCATTGGAAAGAAGATTTCTATGAGGAAGGGGAACAACACGGACTAGAAGTTGGAAGAGCGAATGGAGAAAAAATAAAACTAATAAAGCTTGTGTGCAAGAAGTTAGTAAAAAATAAATCCATTGAAGAGATTGCTGATGATTTGGAAGAAGATGTATCAACTATTGAGAAAATTTGCAATGTTGCAAGTAAATTCGCACCTGAGTATGATGTTGATTCTATAATGGAAGTGTTGGAAAAAGAATAGCAAAAAAGTACAAGTCCTCAATTTACAAACATAAGCGTTGTGGATTGAGGACTTTTTGCATAACATAAAAAATAAAGATAAATAATAAGACAAAATATAAACGATTTGTTGAAAAATAACATTGAGTTCTATTGATGGATTTGATAGACTTGCACTAGGTGCTACCAAGAAACGGTAGGCGGTTAGTCCTTCAACAGAGGGACTGAACCCTCTGATTACATAGAAATCTTCTAAAGAGGAAATCTGGGAAAGGAGGGCTTGACTTTATGAGCGATTTTGAGATCCTTTCAATTGTATTTAAGAAAATAAGCTAACAATACAGACAAATTTCAATAGCGCAAGCCGAGCCATTCATAGCCCTACGGGCTATTTCATGGAGGGCTGTCGCCCTATAAATATAAATTAAAAAAACTACGAAAAAGAATACAAGTACTCTTTTTCGCAGTCTTTTGAGTCATATTTGCTTGATTTGTAGCTATAATTACGAGCAACCTCCAGCTCAAATCCGCTTCGCTTCTTTTCGCTGGAGATTGTCATAACGTTACTTATAAGCCGAGCCATTCATAGCCCTGCGGGCTATTTCATGGAGGGCTGTCGCCCAATAAGTATAAAATAAAAAGTAGTTGCCTGAGTATGTAAACTGATGTGACCCCAAAAAGTTAGACTTTTATTGCGTAACAGGTTTTAATATCTGTTACGCATTTTTTATGCAACCAAGAGGCTGAGTCTGTATTGGACAGGACTCAACCATCCTAGTTTTTCTTTAATTCTTTTTTCATTGTAATATCTTATATATTTTTCAATTTCAGTTTTCAATTCTTCATAACTGTAATAAACAGTTCCATGGTATATTTCTTGTTTAAGCAGACCAAAGAAATTTTCCATGACTGAATTATCAAGGCAATTACCTTTTCGTGACATGCTTTGAAATATTTTCTCTTCTCTAAGTCTATGTGAATAAGCTTTCATCTGATATGCCCATCCTTGATCTGAGTGAAAGGTCCTTCGAAATGGGCAGTCAGAAGTTACCTCAATGGCTTCATTTAGTGCATTCATCACATTTGCTGCTGAAGGACGTTTATCTATTCCATAACTTATTATTTCACCATTGAACATATCCATGAATGGATCTAAATATAGCTTATGCATTGTCATTTTACCTTTAGAATCTACTTCATAGTATTTAAACTCTGTTGTATCAGTTGTAATCTTCTGATGAGGTATGTGTGTATTAAATCTTCTTTTGATTCTATTAGGAGCAACCGTTCCAATTCTACCCTTGTAAGAACTATATTTACGACTCTTCCTCGTAAATGACATCACCTGAAGATTATATTTCTGCATGATGCGTTGAACCTTCTTCTTGTTCACGATATGGCCTTGATTGCGGAGTTCACCACACATGCGACGGTAGCCATAATCTTTGTTACATTTATGTATTTCATGAATCTTTTCTTCTAATTCTATATCTGGATTTTCTCTATCAAATCTTTTTTGCCAATACATATATGTTGCCTTTGGAAAACCAACAACTGCGAGAATGTCTTTTAATTTGAATTCTCCCCGGAGGCTGTGGACGATTCTCGCTGTTTTTTCAGAAGAGCTTCCTCCTCTAAACGCAGCCTCCTCAGTTCTTTTAAATATGCATTCTCTATTCTAAGCTTAAGAATTTCATCTTCAAGTTCTTTTACATGTTCAGTACTGGTATCAACCGGAACTGTAGTTGTATCTTGTTCAATATTTAACTTTTTGTTTGATGTACCCAATGTTTTCCTGCGACCTTTCTTATGTGGTCTCAATGCATCAGGACCGGCGATCCGGAAATCCTTTACCCACTTACAGATTTGAGAGGGATTATATATTCCTTCACGAAGAGCCAGCTCCTGATATGAGAGTTCACTTGCTAAATATAATTCTACAACAGAAAGCTTCTTTTCAAAAGAGTATTTATCTTGTTTTCGCGAACGCATAAGTCCTTTGTCACCATGAGTTTCATAATTCCGAACCCATTTCTTAATGTTTGACCAGGCAGGTACACCATATCGTTTGGCTAAGTATTTATAGCCACCTTCACCGCTAAGATATGCTTCAATAACCTGCTTTTTGAATTCATAACTGTATTTTGCCATAAAAATATCGACCTCCAATTGTTAGATTTTTAGGTCTAACTTTTGGGGGTCGGTACAAACATCCTCATTCAACTACTTTTATTTTACACTTACTCAGCTTGTAGCTTAACCAAAGTATCTTTTCAATAATCCTTCGAATGCTTTGCCGTGTCTTGCTTCGTCTCTTGCCATTTATGCAATGGTCAATCATATGTATATTTCTTAAATGGTTTATTGGGGGAATCCGATAAACAAAGGCTTTTCTATAAGTTTCAACGGACAGTTTATAAAACAATTTTGTTACAAGTTAATACAACTTTTAAAAAGTTTCTATAATAAAAGGACAACTTTTTGGAGGTATTAACATGAAGAAAACAACAAATAACAACAAAGGAGTATTTCAATTGGAGAATGGCTATTGGGGTTACAGATTTGTAATTACTGTCAATGGCAAGAAAAAATCACAAAGAAGAGTAAGAAATGAAGAGGGGAAACCGTTTAAAACAGAAAAACAAGCAATTAGAGCTAGAAGTCTTGCTATTGCATAGGCTCAAATAGTGAAAGAGCCACAAAAGGAAATAACAAGAAAAACAGTCAAAGAAGTCTTTGAAGAATACTGCGAATATGGCAGGAGCGGGAAAGCCTATACAACCATAAAAAAGCAGGATAGTTTATGGAAGAATCATATCAAAGACAGATTCGGCAGCAGATATGTTGATGATATATCTGTTGCCGAAATAAATGATTATTTGGCAGAACTTTATTATGAAGATAATAGGGCATATTCTTATACACAATCATTTCTAAAAATGTTCTATTTGATTTTCGGACAAGCATATTCAAGAGATTATTTAAGCATAGATAAATATAATAAACTTTGTTCCAATAAAGATACAAAAATACATATGCCAAAGCTAAAGATTGATGAAGAAACTAACATTGTATTTTTTAGTAAAGAGGAAATGCAGCAGTTAGATAATTATTTTAAAGGAACGAATGTAGAAACCGCATATTTGTTAGGTAAGTATTGCGGATTGAGAATCAATGAGTGTTTTGGTTTAAAGTGGGATAAGATAGATTTAAAAAATGGTACTATTACGATTGACAGACAAATGCAGTATCAGAATGGAATGATAAAATTAGTGCCACTCAAAACAAGAAATGCCAAAAGAAAAATATATATGTGTAGTAAACTGAAAGAATATTTTACTAATCTAATGCAGCAGCAGGAAAAGTATAAGACAGAATTGGCAGAATTAAGACAACAAAAGCAAACACTCATAAAAGATATTCAAGGGAATACAATTTCTTCTCTTGAACTAGTAAATTCCATGCCAATCGGAAGAATGCAAACAGTAAATGCAATGAAGTATCATACAAGGACTTTGAAAGAAAAATATCATATTGATTTCAAGTATCACTATTTAAGACATACTTATGGTACTACTCTTGCTACTTTAAATACTCCCGAACATTTGCTTTGCAATCAAATGGGGCATAGTAGCAGTTCAGTAACACATAAGTATTATATAGGTATTTCAAAGCAGGGAATTGATGAACTCTTGAAGAATTTGGAAAGGGTGTAATAATTTAAAATTAAAACTAGGAAAGTTGCATAAGAATAAAATCTTTGTGGCTTTCCTAGTTTTCTTTTGCATATTGTATTGATTAGTTTTATCTAAAATCAAATAATTCCTTTGGCGTTATTTTTAGTACATCACAAAGTTTGAAGATAACATCAAAAGACACTCCAACTTTTCCTAGTTCAATGGCACTTATATGACTTCTGTCAATATCAACAAGTTCGGCTAATTGAAGTTGAGTAAGTTTTTCTCTCTTTCTATAATACACAACGTTTAAGCCAAATTTTTCGTATAAATGTTTGTATTCAGGTTTCAATATAACCACCTCCATACAATAATTGTAGAGTGAATTAAACATAGAATAAACCTTGTGGCAATAGCGTAATGCGATTGACACAAGTCATAATAAGTAATATAATTTAAACTATCATATATAGCGAAAACAAAGGAGAACATAATTCATGAAAAGGTACTTGTTAAATTTAGACAAAAAGACAATTCATAATGGATTAGATTTGTGTTATGCAGCAAAGAGAATGAAAAAATCGAATCAAAAATGGTTTGACAAATATGAAGATGCAGAGAATTATTATGAAGGTGACATGGAAAAGGGACATATATGTGGTGTGTGCTTTAAAAGCAAAGCAGAGGCGTTAAAACTTGAGAAACAATAAAAAATTGAAAAAAGAGGAGGAAAGATAATGGCTTTAATAAAATGTCCAGAATGTAATGCGATGGTTTCTAGTAGTGCGGAAAGTTGCCCTAAGTGTGGGTATCCTATGCCGACTTTAAAACGGATAAAAGAAGAATATAATAATATGAAAATGCTAGATTATGATTATGAGTTCGAATATGCGTATGTTGATTGGAGTATAGGTGAGAAGAAAGCAAAATTAATAATGAATTATAATAATATTAAATTTCCTAAAGATGAACTGAATGTTAACAATTTAGAGTCGCTCCAAGCTTGGAGCGCTGCATTCGACAAGATAGAGTTATCACATTGTAAAGAAATTTCGGATACACCAGAACTTGATTATGCGTATTTTATGGGAGAGAACGCACGTTGGCATAGATATAAATATTATAACGAAAATGAGGAAAAATTGGATAATTGGTTTGATAAGAATATGGGGATGTATTGTGAGCAAAGAAATAAAGATTATGAGTATGATTATAGTATAGATGTATATAGTGTATTCCAATATTATGTTATACTTTCAGCATTAAATGAATCAGAAAAACCACTAGGAGAGTATGGAATTATGACTTCAAATGCAAATAGGGAAGATAATATAATATATAATGACTGTGGAGCAATAGATGTTGCTTTAAAGGAATTGTGTTCTCATAATATTATCAAGGGATATCCAGACTATACAAGTAATAAATGGTTTGAATTTGATAAAAAAATTAATTTTGATGATACTACTGTAAAGGAGTATATAGAATTATGGAAAAAAGAATGTAGAGCGAAACAACGTATTTATGATATTAATAGTGAGTTTGCAGAGGCTTATGACAAAACTTTTCAGTATACTATTAGTGATACTGAAAAAAGATTAGTTCAATATGAAGAAGAATGCTATGAAAAGAAGTATGGAAATCAAGAAGTAATCA
The DNA here is from genome assembly GCF_025150745.1 of Eubacterium ventriosum. Lineage (NCBI taxonomy): Bacteria > Bacillati > Bacillota > Clostridia > Eubacteriales > Eubacteriaceae > Eubacterium > Eubacterium ventriosum. Next base: position 28,225 of record NZ_CP102282.1, on the reverse strand, counting down.
AAATGATGGAGGATATACAGCAGAAAACTGAAATTTTACATCAAAAATTGAAAGTACCAAATCAGGTAGAGGGAGCAAAATGTCCTGTTTGTGGTAAAGAAACTGTAAGGAAAATTACAACAAAACAAAAGGCAACATCAATAGGGTTGTTTGGAATTTTTGGTAGTAATTTTGGGAAAACAATGACATGTACTTCATGTGGATATAAGTGGTAATTAAAACACTAAAAAAGTAACCGCCAGTCTTGCAATAGTGTGGTTACTTTTTTAAACAATCATATTATACAGGGCTAACCGTCTATCGGTAGCACCTTTTCTATTTTTATACTAGCAAATATAGCATAAGAAGTCAATTGTATTTAAGAAAATAAGCTAACAATACAGACAAATTTCAATAGCGCAAGCCGAGCCATTCATAGCCCTACGGGCTATTTCATGGAGGGCTGTCGCCCAATAAGTATAAAATAAAAAGTAGCTTATAATTACGAGCAACCTCCAGCTCAAATCCGCTTCGCTTCTTTTCGCTGGAGATTGTCACAACATTAAAATAAAATAGCTTACACCTTTGTGAGTAAACTCCCAGGTGTAAGCTATTTATTTTAACGTTGCTCGTAATTAACCAAAGTATCTTTTCAATAATCCTTCAAATGCTTTGCCGTGTCTTGCTTCGTCTCTTGCCATTTCATGTACTGTGTCATGGATTGCATCAAGGTTTGCAGCTTTTGCTCTCTTTGCAAGGTCGAATTTTCCTGCTGTAGCGCCGTTTTCTGCTTCAACTCTCATTTCTAAGTTTTTCTTTGTGCTGTTTGTTACAACTTCACCAAGTAATTCTGCAAATTTTGCAGCGTGTTCAGCTTCTTCGTAAGCTGCTTTTTCCCAGTATAATCCGATTTCAGGATATCCTTCTCTATGAGCAACTCTTGCCATTGCAAGATACATACCTACTTCTGAACATTCTCCTTCAAAGTTTGCTCTTAAGTCTGCAATAATGTCTTCGCTAGCACCCTGTGCTACACCAACTACATGTTCTGCAGCCCATGTCTTTTCGCCTTCTTCTACCTTTGTGAATTTTTCTGCTGGAACACCACAAACTGGGCACTTTTCTGGTGCTGAATCTCCTTCATGAACATAACCACATACTGAACATACAAATTTTGCCATCTTTTTTTCCTCCTAAATTTTAAAAATAATATTGTTAATATAAAACCTTTTATGAAATACACTTAGTGTTTGGTTTTGCACTTAGGGCAAGTACCGTAGAAATAAGTACTGTGTCCTTTGATGTTACCACTATAGTACTGAGCAGCAATAGTACAGATTTCGTCAATTGACGGCATAAATATGTCATCGACACATCCGCACTGTGTGCATATGAAATGGAAGTGTGGATTAACATTGCCATCAAAGTGCTCCTTGCCATCACCAAGTTTCAGTGAAAGAGCATCACCCTGATCTACCAAAAATCTAAGATTGCGATATACTGTTCCCAAGCTTATATTAGGAAGTTCTTCGCGAATACTCTGATAAACCATATCAGCGGTTGGATGATCTGTACGATGTGCCAGATTATTTCGGATGAGTTCTCTTTGAACGCTTCGTTTAATCATGTTTACCTCATTTCTTGATAACAATAATAGTAACTATTATTAATATATCACTTTTTTACTTTTTGTCAACATTTTTTGAAAAAAATCTTAAATAAATTTATAGAATTCATGTAATCAATCTTTTAGTAGTTTGATACTCTAATTTTTATAAAAAAATATCCAGGATAAAATATGAGATTAGAATTGCAAATTACATTATCTTAACAGTAAAAAATATATACAAAAATAAGTAAAAATTTTTATTAAATATTAGCATTGGCTTAAAAAAGTTTTTTACTTATAACTTTAAATAGAGAGTTGAACGGGTTTAATTTAATAATGCAAATACAGGACTTTGGCTTTATAACACAGGCAAATTGACTTTAGCCGGAGAAATGTATAGAAGCAACGGAAATCCGGAAGGTTATGAACCAGCACAGGCTGAAACAACTACACGTAGACCTTATGTAACATTAGACGATGGTAGTATGGAAGGACCTTGGTCAAAAATAAAGAAGGTAAAGATTAAGAAATAACATTACGTTAATAGAAAAACAAAACTCCAACGTTAATTAGTTTGTTGCAAAGTACCAGTTGCTATGCACTACGATTATTGTTGGAGTTTCTTTTGGGTTTAATGCGAAAATCATACTAATCAAAGTACTTACAAGGATTATGAATATGTGTGTATGTGGAGTTTCTTATTAAATCATTCTTTTTTATCTCAATTTTATACATGTACCCCGATATAATTATTTTCTTAATTTTCGGGGTACAAATTTCATAATTTCAAATGTTACATGCTACCTATAAGTGATATTTTACTATGGATGTACCCCGATATTTCAAAAACTACGATTTTTGGGGTACGTTTGCCCCAATCTACGTTAATTTCGTACAATACATAATTTGAATATGCAATAAATGTACCCCGATATTTCAAAAGCTACGATTTTTGGGGTACGTTTGCCCAAATCTACATTAATTTAGTACAACATATGATTTGAATATGCAATAAATGTACCCCGATATTTCAAAAACTACGATTTTTGAGGTACGTTTACCCAAATCTACATTAATTTAGTACAACATATGATTTGAACACGCGGTAAATGTACCCCTACATTTAAAAAAGCTTGTTTTTTGGGGTACATACGCCAATTTACTCTGCTTATTGCAAGGATTCTATTACTGAACATAACAAAAACAGGAGCATGCCACATAAAGGCACGCTCCTGTTTTGTTATATATTATAATTTGAATGTCAAAAGTCTAAATACTAATCATATGTATTGCAACTTAATTTACACTTTCATATTACAATTATTATTTTGATAATCTTTCATGAATGCTTGCAGCAGCCTGTTTTCCTGCACCCATAGCAAGGATAACTGTAGCGGCACCTGTTACGGCATCACCACCGGCATAAACATTATCTCTTGTTGTTTCAAGAGTGTCTTCATTAACTACAAGGCATCCCCACTTGTTAGCTTCAAGTCCTTTTGTTGTAGTTCTGATAAGTGGGTTAGGTGAAGTACCAAGTGACATGATAACTGTATCAACGTCTAACTGGAAGTTACTTCCTTCAATAACCATTGGACGACGACGTCCTGAAGCATCAGGTTCGCCAAGTTCCATTTCAACACATTCCATCTTGCAAACACGACCATCTTCATCTCCGATTAACTTAACAGGGTTGTTAAGTGTTTTAAAGATAATTCCCTCTTCAATTGCATGATGAACTTCTTCACCACGGGCAGGAAGTTCTTCCATACCACGACGGTAAACAATATATACATTTTCAGCACCAAGTCTTAAAGCAGTTCTTGCAGCATCCATAGCTACGTTACCACCACCGACTACGGCAACATTTTTACTCTTAATAATAGGTGTATCATAATCATCAAGATAAGCCTTCATAAGGTTTGCTCTTGTTAAATATTCATTAGCTGAGTAAACACCAACTAAAGCTTCGCCTTCAATACCCATAAATGATGGAAGACCTGCACCTGAACCAATGAATACAGCCTTGAATCCCATTTCCATGATTTCATCAATAGAAAGAACTCTACCGATAACCATGTCAGTTTCAACCTTAACACCTAAAGCTTCAAGATTTTCAACTTCCTTCTGAACGATAGCCTTAGGAAGTCTAAATTCAGGAATACCATAAACTAAAACACCACCGGCCTTATGGAAAGCTTCAAAAATAGTAACTTCGTAACCAAGTTTTGCAAGGTCACCGGCACATGTAAGCCCTGCAGGACCTGCACCAACAACTGCAACTTTAATACCATTAGATTCAGGTTTAACAGCATCATCATTGCTGTGAGCCATATGGTAGTCAGCTACGAATCTTTCAAGACGACCGATAGAAACAGGTTCGCCCTTGATACCACGGATACATTTTCCTTCACACTGATTTTCCTGTGGACAAACACGTCCGCAAACAGCAGGAAGACCATTAGTGCTTGTGATAATCTTGTAAGCTTCTTCAAATTCTCCTGCTGCAACCTTAGCAATAAACTCAGGTATACGTACACATACAGGACAACCACTCATACAAGGTTTGTTCTTACAGTTAATACAACGAGTTGCTTCTTCCATAGCCATTTCTTTAGTATAACCCAAAGCAACTTCTTCAAAATTCTTATTACGTACGTTAGGATCCTGCTCAGGCATTGGAACCTTTGTTAAAGACATGTTTGGCATTATTTGGCACCTCCCATTTCATCAGCCGCTTTATACATACGGCAGTTTTCTCTATCGTGAGCTTCAAATTCTCTATATGTAGAATTACGTTTCATAAGCTCGTCATAATCTACCTGATGACCGTCAAAGTCAGGACCGTCAACGCAAGCAAACTTAATTTCACCACCAACAGTTACACGACATCCGCCACACATACCTGTACCATCAATCATAATAGGGTTAAGTGAAACTAAAGTCTTAATATTATAAGGTTCAGTAACCTTAGAAACAAATTTCATCATTGGGATAGGTCCGATAGCGATAACAAGATCATAGTTGTTACCGGCATCGATTAAATCCTGAAGCTTGTTAGTTACAAAACCTTTCTCTCCGTAAGTTCCGTCATCTGTTGTAATGAAAAGTCTGTTACAAACTTCTTTATATTCATCTTCAAGAATAACAATATCCTTGCTTCTGAAACCGGCGATAACATCAACATCAACGCCCATATTAAATAAAGCTTTTGCAGATGGATAAGCTATGGCATTACCTACACCACCACCGATAACGCAGGCTTTCTTAATGTGGCCAAACTCAGTTGCAGCGCCAAGTGGTCCAACAAAGTCTAATAAACAATCTCCCTCATTCATCTGAGAAAGAAGCATAGTTGTCTGTCCGACTATCTGGAAGATAATAGAAACAGAGCCTTCTTCTGCATTAGTATCAGCTATTGTAAGAGGCATTCTTTCACCACGCTCGTCAATTCTTAAAATAATGAACTGACCTGCTTTTGCTTTCTTAGCAATAAATGGAGCCTCTACATCTAAACGCACTACAGTGTCGTTAAGTTGTTTTCTTCGTAAAATCTTGTACATTCCTTAATCTCCTTTATAAATGCTACTCTTAAATATAGCATATTGATAAAATATTATCAATGTGAAAGTGTAAAAAAAGTTTAGCGAATTAATAATTTAATCTAATAAAGTGAGAATTAAATAAAAATACGCATAAAAAAGGCTTTTATAATAATGTAGGAAAATTAATAAAAGAAAAAAACTAAACCACTAGCATTTTTCTTAATTAGATAGTATAATATTTAGTGGTTTGCTAGGAACAAAGCATAGCAGATAAAACAAATAATAAAGAACAATTCAAGTTAAATAGGAGGAAACCAAATGGTTAGAGCGATTGTTGGTGCTAACTGGGGCGACGAAGGAAAAGGTAAGATTACAGATATGCTTGGCGAAAAGTCAGACATTATCGTAAGATTCCAGGGAGGAAGTAATGCCGGACATACTATTATTAATGAATATGGTAAGTTTGCACTTCATTTACTTCCATCAGGAGTATTCTATCAGCATACTACATGTATTATAGGAAATGGTGTGGCACTGAACATTCCATATCTTCAGAAGGAGATTGATAGTATTGTATCACAGGGAGTGCCAAAGCCAAATATTTTAGTATCAGATAGAGCACAGATTCTTATGCCATATCACATTGATTTTGATGCATATGAAGAAGAAAGACTTGGCGGAAAGGCATTTGGCTCAACAAAGTCAGGTATTGCTCCTTTCTATTCAGATAAATATGCAAAGATTGGATTCCAGGTATCAGAATTATTTGATGAAGATACATTAAAGGAAAAAGTGGCAAGAGTAGTAGAACAGAAGAACATTATGTTAGAGCATATGTATCATAAGCCACTTATCAATGCTGATGAATTATTAGAAACATTACATGAATACAGAGATATTGTAAAACCTTACGTTTGCGATACAGCATTATACTTAAACAATGCAATTAAAGAAGGAAAGACAGTACTTCTTGAAGGACAGTTAGGAACATTAAAAGATCCTGATTTCGGTATTTACCCAATGGTAACATCTTCATCAACACTAGCAGCATACGGTGCAATTGGTGCAGGAATACCACCATATGAAATCAAGGACATCATCACAGTAGTAAAAGCATACTCAAGTGCAGTTGGAGCTGGAGAATTCGTAAGTGAAATCTTTGGAGACGAAGCGGATGAACTTAGAAGACGTGGTGGCGACGGTGGAGAATTTGGAGCCACAACAGGACGTCCTCGTAGAATGGGATGGTTCGATTGCGTAGCTTCACGTTACGGAGTAAGAATGCAGGGAGCTACAGAAGTAGCACTTACAGTATTAGACGTACTTGGATACTTAGATGAAATTCCAGTATGTGTAGGATATGAAATCGATGGCGAAGTAGTAAAAGACTTCCCAGTAACAGCAAAACTCAAAAAAGCAAAACCAGTATACGAAGTACTTCCAGGATGGAAAGAAGAAATACGTGGAATCAAAGAATACGACAAACTTCCTGAAAACTGTCGTAAATACATCGAATTCATCGAAAAAGAACTTGGCGTACCAGTAAAAATGGTAAGTAACGGACCAGGAAGACATGAAATCATATACAGATAGGCATTGAGCCTCTGTCAAATGAAAAAACACGGTTGAAAATGTGCTTGCACAATTTTTCAACCGTGTTTTTTTAATTTGATGTGGCGAAAGCCACTGACGAAATAGACCGAAGGTCTATGAGTACAGAGGCTCAATGCCTATCTGTATAAGTAGTAGCACACAAGGCGAAAGCCAGTGACGAAATAGACCGTCAGGTCTATGAGTACAGAGGCTCAATGCCTATCTGTATAAGTAGTAGCACACAAGGCGAAAGCCAGTGACGAAATAGACCGAAGGTCTATGAGTACAGAGGCTCAATGCCTATCTGTATAGTTTGTCAACCACTACAATATTCTCTACTACTTCTTCAACAACTTGCAAATCCATATCATTACATAAAAAAGCACCGGCAATATTATCATTGACCATGCACTTGCTCTCCAGGCATTAGTAAAATCTCCAACTCCAAAGTTTGTAAGAAGTGCAAAAACCAATGTAAGCAAAGCACAAAATATAAGTGAAATTATTGCCAATATAGCAAGGATTCGTTTTAATTTTTCCATAAAAACTCCATTCTGTCACAAAAATGCAACGATAAAGCTAAAAAAGCTTATTTTCTAAACTCTCTTTAGTATAGTAGAAATAATATTTTATTGCAATTATTGTTTAGTATTTGTATAATATCCTAGAGAAGAAAAATTTAATGTTAGGTAGTAACAGGTGCTTAGCATATTAATACATTTGGAGGAAAAAATGGCAAACGATTATTTATTAAAGACATGGCGTGAAATCGCTTATAATCAGGAACAGACACAGGAGCAGTACAATCAGTTCTGGGGTGCTTATTTCGTACAGGAGAAGGAAGTATACAAAGATATCCTTGGACATCCTGACGTAGTAGTAAAGGGAACAGTTGAAGAACTTGCAAAGAAATACAATATGGAAGTTCTTACAATGGTAGGTTTCCTTGATGGAATCAACGAAAGCTTAAAGGTTGAGAATCCAATAGAAGAATTAGAAGATACAACAGAAGTTAGCTTAGAATATGATCCTGAAAAGTTATACAAGAACATGGTTGATGCTAAGGCAGACTGGCTTTATAACTTAGAAGAATGGGACAACCTTTTAACACCTGAAAGAAGAAAGGAACTTTACAAAGAACAGAAACTTTCAGGAACAGTTATAAAGGAAAAGAAAGTTGGAAGAAACGATCCTTGCCCATGTGGTTCAGGAAAGAAATATAAATATTGTTGTGGAAGATAGTTTTCACAAAAAAATAGGCTGTTGCAGTTGTTGCAACAGCCTATTTTTGTTTATAACTATTTATAACTGCCTTTGCAGCTTTTTTCTTTGATTCCGAATGGCCGATTATAATATTGTATTCTGTTGCACGGATGGCATTAATTGCTTCCAAAGCCTCGTCGCTTGTTTTTTTCTTAAAAAGAATTGTGGAGCCATCTATTAATGTAAAGTGAAGTGAAAAAGTCGGTTCTTCGCTTTTAGGATTAAGACTAATATTTCCCAATCGGTAACACCACACAATGTCGTTAAGGGGGATTATGGAAATCTTGTTTTTTCCAAGGTCTATGCAATAGTTTTCAGTTATATAAATCGAGTTAATCTGTATGTAATTACCAAAACTAAGTTCTGACTCGGCATCGTCAATATATTCTTTTCCAAGCTGTTTGTTTAAAAAAGTGCAAACAGGGTAAAGATATGGATTAACTATTCCCATAATTGCTTCGACTATATTCTTTAATGAAATCAGCATAATAACTATAACAAACCACATAAAAATCATATATTTAATAGGGTGGTAATTAGCATTGCTAATTAAACACTCACCTGTGATTTTTGAAAGGGATTGAGAATCCCAGTTTAAGTCTTTTGAGAATGCATCAAGCATCTCCTTGTAAGAACTGTTGGGCTTTATAACTTTGCCCTTAAAACTGTAATTTGTTAATGTTTTTTTAGGTGTGCTACCTACAGGAAGAATCACAAAAACACATTGATTGTCATTTAGTGCATAATAATATCCGTATTTCTTATTGCCAAATTTTATAAGATTGTAACTTGAGTAATGTAGGGTTTTGGCAGTTACTTTTACGTATTTGTCAGAAAGTCTTACATTATATATGTTTGATATGGGTTCGGGATTAAACACTTTAAAAAAAGGAAAAATCATTAACGATAAAATCATAAGAACAAAAGTTATCGTTGGAATGATTAGCCTTTTGGCGGATAAATTACGGATTTCACCAGTAATATTTATCATAAAAAGTTACCTGTTAAATTTACCTTTCATACCTGTTTTTTATTTTATAATTTTAACATATTTTAAATTGTCATAGTCAGTATAATGTAGTGTGAGATTTTTGGCAAGTCTAATGGTTGCGTTTATAAAGTTTTGCTGATAGAATGGTAAGGATTATGGAGGAATACTATGGAAGCATATACGGGTTTTGCACAGGTTTATGATAAGTTTATGGACAATATTGAATATGATAAATGGTGCGAATATTTGGTTAGCATTTTAAAAGAATATGGTGTCAATTATGGTATTGTGTTAGACTTGGGCTGTGGAACGGGCAATATTACGGAACTGTTGGCAGACAAGGGCTACGATATGATTGGCGTGGATTACTCCCAGGAAATGCTTAATATGGCAATTGAAAAAAGAAAAAACGACGGTATATTGTATTTGTGCCAGGATATGCGTGAACTGGATTTGTATGGAACGGTGGCGGCAGTAGTAAGCCTTTGTGATTCAATTAATTATATTACGGAATTCGAAGATTTAGTTACAACTTTTAAGTTGGTTAACAATTATCTTGATCCGGGTGGAATTTTTGTTTTTGATTTAAAAACAATAGAGTTATACAGAAGTATTGGCGAATCAGTAATTGCCGAGGACAGAGAAGACTGCAGTTTTATTTGGGACAATTATTTTGATGAGAAAGATTGTATAAATGAATATATGCTTTCTATTTTTGTTAAAGGTGATGACAATAGATATGATAAATTTAGTGAGGAGCATTATCAGAGAGCTTATACAGTTGAAGAAATCAAAGAAGCTTTGAATCTTGCAGGACTTGAGTTCGTAACTGTTTATGATGCATTTACAAGAAATGAACCTAATAGCGAAAGCGAAAGAATATATGTTGTGGCAAGAGAATGTCAGAAAAATCAAGTTTCGAAATAAAAACTGAAAAAGATATAGATTAAAAATCAAGTTTCGAAATAAAAACTTAAGAAGATATAGATAAGAAAATCAGGAGGAAAAATAAGTGGACTATATAGTAAGAGCAACAGCAGCAAATAGTCAGATTAGAGCATTTGCAATTACATCAAGAGAGATGGTTGAAACAGCAAGACAGCATCATAATACAAGTCCTGTAGCAACAGCAGCTTTAGGTCGTTTGCTTACAGGTGGAGCAATGATGGGCGTTATGATGAAGGGCGACAAGGATATTTTGACAATTATGATGAAGGGGGACGGACCTATTAACGGAGTAACAGTTACAGCAGATTCACACGGAAACGTAAAGGGATATGTTGGAAATCCTAACGTGCTTATTCCTGCCAACTATGCAGGCAAGTTAGATGTAGGCGCGGCAATCGGTTACGGAACATTAACAGTTATTAAGGATATGGGACTTAAAGAGCCTTATTCAAGTCAGGTTCCACTTGGAACAAGTGAAGTTGCAGAAGATTTGACTTATTATTTTGCAACATCAGAGCAGGTTCCTTCAGCAGTAGGCCTTGGGGTGCTTATGTCAAAAGACAATACAGTAAAACAGGCAGGCGGATTTATAGTACAGTTAATGCCTTTTGCAGACGAAGAAACAATTCAGGCATTAGAGGATAGAATCAGCAAAATTACATCAGTTACAGATATGCTTGAAAAAGGTATGACACCTGAAGATATTCTTAAAGAAGTAATGGGCGACATGGATGTTGAGTTTACAGACAAAATCGATACACAGTTTAAGTGTACATGTAGCAAGGAAAAAATTGTAAAGGCACTTGCAGGATTAAGCAACAAAGAATTAGACGAAATAATTAATGATGGCAAGGCAATCGAAGTAAAATGTGATTTCTGTAACACAACATACAAGTTTAGTGTTGAAGAATTAAAAACATTAAGAAAAAAATACTAGACTTTCAAACTTTAGAGTGATAAAATCTTAAAGTAAGTAAAGGTATCTCTCAGGAGGTTGAAATGAGTAAAAAAATTAGAAATACAGAAGTTGATCATCTTTTTGATGCAATATTAACATTAGAGAATAAGGAAGAGTGCTATACATTTTTTGAAGATGTTTGTACAGTAAACGAGTTGCTTTCTATTTCACAGAGATATGAAGTAGCCAAAATGTTAAGAGAAGGAAAGACTTATCTTGACATATCTAATGCCACAGGTGCATCAACAGCGACAATAAGCAGAGTCAACCGTTCACTTAATTATGGAAATGACGGGTATGATATGGTACTTGAAAGAGTATTAAAGAAAGATGAATAAGAAGTAAAGGTACGAGATAGAGATTTCGTACCTTTTTCTTTTATGCGAAAATTCAATAATATTCTACTAAATAAGAGAATATTCCACTTTTTTAAAAATTAAGTATGCTATAATGAAAATGAGAAATCCAATATGGAAAAGAAAGAGAGTAGGAGGAAAGATATGAAAAAAAGTAAGAAAAAATTTATTATGTTTGCTATATTAAGCGTTTTGCTAATGGCAAATATGAAAAACGTAAATGCTGGACAAGTTCAGAAGAATGATAAAAGTGTTGCGATTGAGGAGTTAGGAGGTTATTTATCAGGAGTGGACTGTCAAAAGAATGATAAAGTAGAAATAAGTCAGTCTTTTAATGTGGAAAATTCAAAAAACAAAAGTTCTATATTTTTTGTGAAAGTAGCAGATGAAGAGATAGGAGCAATAAATGTTACAGAATACGAAGGAAAAAAATTAACGTCATTTTTATATAGTGAAAATTTTTTTAATGATATAGGAGAAGAGAGAATTAGCGTTGAATCAAATGGCAATGGATTAAGTTTACATAGCAAAAAAGAAACGAAAGTAGTAACAGGTGAAAATGCAGGAAAAACAATAAGAAAGAATAATTCAGATAGAAAATTAAAAAAACGAAAGTTTTCAGATATATCAAAAAATGTAAAATTAAATTCAGATGAATATGAAATAGAGACAGCAAGTATAAATGATAGTGAATATACAACAGATTTTTCATATATAGGAACGCATAAGAAAAAGTATGAAACTATAAAGAATACAAAAAATACGTTAATGTTATACACAACAAAATTAGATTTGATTGCTAATGGAGAAATTAACAATCAGGGAATATGTTGGGCGGCAACAGGGGCTAGCATTATTAATTATAAACGTGGCGGAACGGTTAAATGTAATGCAAGGAAAGTGTATTATGATTTAAAGAAAAAATACAATGCGGATCCAGTTGGAAATATTCAGTGGGAAAAGAGAATGTGGGAGTATTATGCAATATCTATGAAATATGTTGAACATAAATTATCTTTTACAGATGTTTTGTATTTAATGGAAAGCCATAAACCGGTTTTTTGTAGTTTCTTACATAATGAAGAAAACAGTGCAAAAAATTATGCTCATGCAGTAGCTTTGTGTGGATGCTATTATAGAACAGACTTGCAGCGATATTATTATGTTTATATGGATCCTAATATGCCAATGAATGGAGAAAATGTATATGTAGTCAATCATATTTTTCCTTCAGAATTAAATGGAAATACGGGATATAAATTTTATTATAATCCAGGAAATGGAGATATTTATAATAACTGGAGATATGCTTTTTATTAGGAGGGAGTATGAACACAAAAATAAGCGTTGTGATAGTAATGGTGATTATGTTATTTATTTGCAGTCAGGGAAATATTGTTAATGCAGAAACCGTAAAAATTGATACAAACCGATTTAAAACTGTTGTTATTGAAAAGGGTAAAAGTGCAAAATTATGCAATTTGTCAATGAAAAAAATAAAATGGAAAAGCACTAATAAGAAAGTAGCAACTGTTAATAAAAAAGGATTAGTTAAAGCTAAAAAGATTGGCAAGGCAAAGATAACATTAAAGGATCAATATGGTAAGAGAAAGACTATAAATGTGCAGGTGAAAAAGAAATTAAAAAAAGCTACTAATAAGAATGTTACAGTCAAGGTTGTAGAAGGTAATAAAGATTATGTAAAGCTTGAATTAAATAATAAGTCAGACCAATGTATTTTTGTGGCATATCCATACTATTTAATTGTCAAGAATGGTGAGAAGAAAGAGTATGTAAGCAAAAAAGAAATTCTTAATTCTATGAGACCACCGATAAGTTTAGCACCAGGAAGTAAAGTGCGAATAGGAGTAAGTCTTACTAATTATAATATGATTGAAGGATTAACATATAAGATAGAATGTGAAGTGTTTACTAATCTACAGGAAATCGGAATAGCGGATTATGAAATAACCACAACATTTTGTTATAAGTAGCATGTTAACTGCGTATGATTTATTTTTTTGAAATACATACAGTTAATTTGAATATTCTGAATATGTTTGGTTAACATAACACGGAGAAAATTATAATTTTAATAGAGTGTACCCCGAAAATTAAAGGAAGTGTAATTTTCGGGGTACAAATATTGAAGAAAATATAGTATAAGTGACATATTGGTTAATATAATACATAGAATAAAGATCAATATGTGACAAAAACGTATTTAAAGCAAGAATAAGTGATATAATCAGTTTACATAAAATAAAATCGTACCCCAAAAACAGAAGATTTGAATATGTCTGGGTACGGTGCAGAAAAAGTACGTGGAACACTACAATTTATTTCTTATCTTTGCCAGTATCACCCTTTGAACTAGGCAAAGAATCAATAAGCTTCTCAATAAGTCTTTTTCTAATATACATATCGTAGCTTAATGTGGCAATTAGCCCAATTGTTTCAATTGATTCACGGTCAGAGCTTTCTAAGTCACCAAAAATGTTCTGAGAATTTTTAAATTCTTTAATCAAAGGCTCAATAAGGTCGCTTTTTTGAACGCGATTTAAGAATGCATTAGTTACATCTTCTAATGAATTATTGATATTATCATTATTGTAATAATCCTTTAGAAGTGGAGTTACAATAGTTTGGATATCGTTTATAGATATAACATTCTTAAAGAAAAAGATTAAGATTAAGATAATCATGTGATCTTTTGAGTATTTCTTTTTTTCAGGAGGAGGCAACAGGCGGCTTTTAGCATAGTTGTTAATCATTGTCTTTGTCAAAAGCTTGTCATCATCATGTCTCTTGGATGTGTTGAATTTTCCATTAAGATATGTTGTTACCTGATCCATATATAAATCTATGTTAGGAATATCATCAATGTTAAATGATTCTATTTCTTCTAAAACCTGGTTAATTAAATCTTCTGATTGCATTGTCTTACTCCATAAATAATTTATTATCTGATACTACAAGGATAACACGTAGTAATAAAAACCACAAGATAAAATATTAATAAAAAAATCTATATAAAATCATGGAATACGGGAATTGGAATATAAAATTGAAACAAGCAAATATAATAAAAAACAAAATTAAAGGTGTCTTTATTCTTAGAATGGAATATGTTAAAATATTTTAGCAGTGTAAATGATTATGAAAATTGGAAATAGGTTACGATTAACGTAATCATAATAACAAATTAAACAATTATAATTACCGGTAAGGATGGAATTTATGAATAATATATACGAAACATTAAATGATATGCAGCAGTTGGCAGTTTATCATACGGAAGGACCATTGCTTATATTGGCAGGTGCAGGGTCCGGAAAGACCAGGGTGCTGACTCATAGAATTGCATATTTAATAGAAGAAAAACACGTTCAGCCATACAATATTATGGCGATAACTTTTACAAACAAAGCGGCAGGTGAAATGCGTGAGCGTGTAAATAAGATTGTTGGTTTTGGCGCGGAACAGGTTTGGGTAAGTACTTTTCACTCAGCCTGCGTAAGAATTTTAAGACGATATATTGACAGAATAGGATATAGTAACGATTTTACTATTTACGATACAGAAGACCAGAAGAAACTTTTAAAGGACGTAATCAAGAATCTTAATCTTGATCCAAAGATGTATAAGGAGAATGCAGTTCTTGGGAAAATATCTGATTTCAAAAACAAGCTTGTAACAACAGGCGAGGTTGCCCAGATGGCACAGTCAGATTTTAAATTGCTTAATCTTTCAAAAATTTACAATAATTATCAGGAAGCTTTGAAGAAGAATAACGCGTTGGATTTTGATGACCTTATAATGAAAACAGTTCATTTGTTCAGAAAATGTCCTGAAGTTTTGGAAAGTTATCAGGAAAGATTAAAGTACATTATGGTTGACGAGTATCAGGATACTAACGGAGCTCAGTTTGCTTTTATTAAACTGTTGGCTTCTAAATATCAGAACCTTTGCGTAGTAGGTGATGATGACCAGTCAATTTACAAATTTAGAGGTGCGGATATTTCCAATATTCTTCAGTTTGAGAAAAACTTTAACAATGCAAGGGTAGTTAAGCTGGAGCAGAATTACCGTTCAACAAAGACTATTCTTGATGCGGCAAATGAAGTTATTCACAACAATAAAGGTAGAAAAGACAAGACACTTTGGAGTGACAATGAACAGGGTGAAAAAATAGATTTGTATCAGGCTGAAGACGCTTACGCAGAGGCAGATATGGTAGCCTCAACAATTAAGGAAAATGTGGATTTTGGAAGGGCAGATTATAGTGATTACGCGATTTTGTACAGAACAAATGCCCAATCCAGAGCATTGGAAGAAAAATTATTGCTTAGAAATATTCCTTACAAAATCATTGGCGGACAGAACTTCTATCAGAGAAAAGAAATCAAAGACGTTTTGGCATACCTTAGAATTATCTGCAATGCAACAGATGACATAGCTGTAGAAAGAATTATAAACGTGCCAAAGAGAGGCATTGGTGCGACTACAGTTACTAAGGCTAAGGATTTTGCAAGAGCTTACGGTTTTAATTTGTATGAGTCATTGCTTGAAGTTGAAAACATTCCGGGGCTTGAAAGAGCAGCAACAAAGGTAAGAAAATTCACTGATTTAATTGAGAATTTCAAAGACCAGCAACAGAGTATGTCTTTGAAAGAGTTAGTTAACGAAGTGTTAAACGAGACAGGATATGTGGCAGAACTTGCAGCAGAAAACACAGATGAAGCCAATGGCAGAATCGAAAATATCGATGAATTAATAACAAAAGTAACTGAATACGAGGAGAATACAGACAATCCAAGTCTTGCAGAATTTTTGGAAGAAGTTGCTTTGGTTTCAGAAATTGATAACTTAGATGAAGACAGCAGTTATGTTGTTTTAATGACAGTTCACAGTGCAAAGGGACTTGAATTTCCTAATGTTTTTCTTTGCGGAATGGAAGACGGATTATTCCCGGGATACATGAGCATTATGTCAGATGATCCGGAAGAACTGGAAGAGGAAAGAAGACTCTGCTATGTTGCAATAACAAGAGCAATGAAGCATCTAACAATAAGCTACGCAAAGCGTAGAATGGTAAGAGGGGAGACTCAGTACAATATTATTTCAAGATTTGTAAAAGAGATTCCAATGAGCCTTGTAAACAGCAAAAATGTAACGGATAGAGTTGCAGCAGGTTTTGAGAAGAAACCATCTTTTAGTGGTTTCGGTGGCTATGAAGGCTCCTTAAATCATGGTGGCTCAGGCTATATGGGTTCATCTTACGGCGGTTCAAGAAATTTTGCTGCAAATGAACACAAAAACGCTTATAGAGCAATGGCAAAGAAGCCTGCATATGGCAATCCGTCAACTAAGCCGGGCTTTGGAAAGCAGTTTGTTGTAACAAAGGCAGACATTGATTATGGCGTTGGTGACAGAGTTCATCATATAAAATTTGGCGACGGAACAGTGCTTGGCGTGGAGGACGGACCAAGAGATTATCAGGTAACAGTTGAGTTTGACACAGCAGGTCAAAAAGTTATGATGGCATCTTTTGCAAAACTTAAAAAATTGTAGTAAATATGTTTGATTTTTGGTATAATACCAATAAGTATAAATTTTGAATCTATTATCAATCAGATAGAAAATGAGGTGACAGAAATGGACGATTTAATTAAGGGCGTAAAGATTGGAAAAATCTTAACAAAAGACGATGAGAAGAAAGAAACAAAGAAGATTGTTGCAATCGTTTTGGCAGTAATTGCAGCAGTAGCAGCAGTAGCAGGTGCCGCATATGCAATCTACAGATTCGTTAACAGAGATTATTATGATGACTTTGAAGATGATTTCGAAGATCTCTTTGAAGACGAAGATGAAGACGATTTTGAAGAAGAATAAAAATTAAAAAGCAAACAACAAAAAGTGGCCCAAGCTGAGTAGTAGTTGGTAGAATCCGGCGACTGCTTTGTTTGGGCTAAAGTTGTTTTAAAAGGAGAAAAGATGAAAAAAGGCGTTGAATATACAGGAGTAGTTACAAAAATTGCTTTTCCAAACAAGGGGGAAGTTGATTGTGGTGAAGACGGAATAGCATCAGTAAAAGGCACATTGCCGGGACAGAAGGTTAAGTTTGTTGTTTCAAAAAAGCGTTCAGGCAAGGCTCAGGGAAGATTAAAGGAAATAATTGAAAAATCACCAATGGAAGATGTTGAACCTAATTGCCCACATTTCGGTGATTGCGGTGGCTGTTCTTACCAGACAATGAGTTATGAGAATCAGTTGAAACTTAAGGAAGACATGGTTAAGGGAATTCTTGACAATGCAATCAAAGGAGACTACCGGTTTGAGGGAATACTTGGCAGTCCTGTGCAGTGGGGCTACAGAAATAAGATGGAATTTTCTTTTGGTGACGAGTTTAAGGATGGACCTTTGGCACTTGGAATGCACAAGAAAAACAGTTTCCACGACATTGTAACAGTGGATAACTGCAAGATTGTAGATAGAGATTACAATATTATTTTAAGATGTGTTTTGGATTACTGTGCAAAAAAAGAGTTACCTTTTTATCATAAATTACGTCACGAAGGTTATGTAAGACACTTGTTAGTCAGAAGAACAACTAAGACAAAAGAACTTTTGGTTGCCCTTGTTACAACATCAGATGCAGAAATGGAGAAGAAAGCTGACTTAATGAGTTTGGTGGAAGAAATAAAGGCACTTGATTTGTCAGCTAAGCTGTGCGGAGTTATTCATATTATTAATGATGGTTTGGCAGATGTTGTGCAAAGCGATGAGACAAGAGTTCTCTACGGACAGGAATATGTTTACGAAGAACTTTTAGGCTTAAAGTTCAAGATTTCAGTATTTTCATTTTTCCAGACTAATTCACTTGGGGCGGAAGTTTTGTATTCAAAAGCAAGAGAATATATCGGAGAAACAAAGGACAAGTTAATATTCGATCTATACAGCGGAACAGGCACAATCGCCCAGATTCTTGCGCCTGTTGCAAAAAAAGTAGTTGGGGTTGAAATCATAGAGGAAGCTGTTGAAGCTGCAAAAGTTAATGCAAGCTTAAACAACCTTGAAAATTGCGAGTTTATAGCCGGTGACGTTTTAAAGGTAATTGATGACCTTCAGGACAAGCCTGATTTAATCGTACTTGATCCACCACGTGATGGCATAAATCCAAAGGCATTGCAGAAGATAATCGACTTTGGCGTTGACCGAATGGTTTATATAAGCTGCAAGCCAACAAGCCTTGCAAGAGACTTGGAAATGCTACAGGAGCAAGGGTATAAAGTGGTTAAGGCAGCGGCAATCGACCAATTTCCGAACACAAATCATGTGGAGACGGTTGTTCTTTTGTCCCAACAAAAGCCGGATGACACGATAGAGATCGACTTAGACTTGGACGAGCTGGATGCTACAAGTGCCGAGTTGAAAGCAACCTATCAGGAAATCAAAGATTATGTGCTGAAAGAATTTGGCTTGAAGGTTTCAAATTTATATATTTCTCAAATCAAAAGGAAATGTGGAATCGAAGTAGGAGAGAACTATAATCTGCCAAAGACAGAAAATCCAAAAGTGCCACAGTGTCCGAAAGAGAAAGAAGAAGCAATTAAGGCTGCCCTGAAATATTTTGCGATGATCTAAGGACATTGCTGATTTCAAGGAGGAATAACACATGAAAAGCACATTTGAAAAAATGGGTGGAACCTACACACTTGGCGCAGACGGAATTTACTATCCGAATCTTGTCAGTACAGATGAAGAACCGCATTATGGGAAATATGGAATGATGCGAAAAACGTATCTGAAAGAGCATCGTCCGGCAATGTATTCACTGTATATGTTGGAAGACAGACTGACAGAACATCTGAATACTGTGGACGATGAAGCACAGGAGAGAATGGATATTCTGGTGCGTCAGATGATGGAGAGGCAGGGCATTACGGAAGAATTGAAAGCTTGTGACCAGATGGAATGGGTCAGAGCGGTAAATGGTATTCGTAATATGGTAGAAGAGATTGTGTTAAAAGAATTGGTCTATATTTAAAGTGTGGAAAGCTCCTTCGGGAGCTTTTTGCTGTTTATAAAATAAATTCTGTCGGAGATTTTGATTTAATGATTTGATTTATAAAACTGGCAATGATACAATTAGCGTAATTTGTAAGAAAGCAGAGAAAATATGAGTGAAAAGTTACTGATTGTTGAAGATGACAAAAAATTAAATGATGGAATCCGTCTGGCTTTAAAGAATGATGCTTATTTCTTTTATCAGTGCAGAACTTTGCAGGAAGCGAGAGCGATTCTAAACAGGGAAGACATTACATTAGTTTTATTAGATGTGAACTTGCCGGATGGGAATGGGATTGATTTTGTAAGAGAAATAAGGAAAAACAGTCAGGTGCCGATTATTCTGCTTACAGTAAATAACATGGAAGTGGATATTGTGACAGGATTGGAAGCAGGGGCAAATGATTATATTACGAAACCGTTTAGTTTGATGGTTTTGCGTGCAAGAGTGTCTGTGCAGCTTAGAAATAAAGAGGCAGCAGCTAAGAATTCTATGGAGCTTGATGGATTTGAGTTCTATTTCGATAAAATGGAATTTTTCAAAGATGGAGAACCTATTGAACTTAGTAAGACAGAACAAAAGCTCCTTAGAGTGCTGTGTGAAAACAGAGGAAAAGTATTGAAACGGGAATATCTGATTGACGAGGTATGGCAGGGAGATACAGAGTTTGTGGATGCCCATGCCTTGACTGTTGCAATCAAACGCCTCAGAGACAAATTAGAAGATGATACGCAGAAGCCTGAATATATCAAGACGGTTTATGGAATTGGTTATACATGGGCGGTGAATGGATGATAGAAACAATTATGTTGATTGTAGTTATATTTGTCCTGAGCGGAGTTTTTTGGTACAGCTTTTTTTATCAGAAAGAAAAAAAGCTTTTGAACCGGCTGCAGCAAATGCTGGACTGTGCAATAGATGGAGAACTGGAACGGACAGAAATATCAGAAGAAAAGTATTCTGCTCTTGAAAACAGCATGAAACAATATATAGACAGTAGCTTTCTGGCAGGAAAAAATCAACAGGAACAGAAAGAAGTGATACAAAAACTTATTTCAGATATTGCGCATCAGACACTGACTCCTATTTCAAATCTGAAAATCTATGGAGAAATACTCTCTGAAGTGAGTAATGAAAATCAGGAGGAAATAGCTACCATTTTGGAGCAAACAGAGAAATTAGATTTTTTGATACAATCATTGGTCAAATTATCACGGATGGAGAGTGGAATTATCGCAGTACATTCGGAGGATACTACTATTAAGCAGATGCTTGAATCTATACAGCAACAGTTTAACGTAAAAGTAAGGGAGAAGAATATTACTCTGAGCCTATGTGACACGGATTTGCATATTCGATGTGATTCAAAATGGACTGTGGAGGCACTCGGAAATATTGTAGACAATGCGATTAAATACACAGCATGTGGGGGAAATGTTCAGATAAAAGTCGAGCAGTATTCTTTTTTTGTAAAGATTGATATCATTGATGATGGCATTGGAATAGAAAAAGAAGAAATACCAAAGATATTTGGAAGGTTTTATCGGAGTCTGTCAGTGGCAGACCAGCCAGGAGTAGGAATTGGCTTATTCCTTGCAAGAGAGATCATTCAGGCACAAAAGGGGTATATAAAAGTGACATCAAAGAGAGGAAAGGGTTCTACATTTTCTGTGTTTCTTCCGATAGCAAAGAAGGAATAGTATCAAAACTGTGATATTTCAGAAACCAGATGGAGACATTGTTATGATAAAGTCTGTATTGTAAAGATCAATACAGGCTTTTTTGATGGGAGGATGGCATGAATATATTAAAAGCAGTAAATTTACGAAAAATATATGGGCAGGGAGAAACAGAAGTCAGGGCTCTTGATGGTATAAACCTGGAAGTAGAAAAAGGGGAGTTTGTAGCGATTGTTGGAACCTCTGGAAGTGGAAAGTCTACATTGCTTCATATCATTGGTGGTTTGGATAATCCAACATCCGGTCAGGTCATTGTTGACGGACAGAATTTAAGCCATATGACAGATGAAGAGCTTACTATTTTTAGGCGTAGAAATATTGGATTTGTATTTCAACAGTATAATCTGGTTCCGATGCTGAATGTATGGGAAAATATTGTTCTTCCTGTAAAACTGGATGGAAAAAAGATTGAAAAAGGCTATGTAAATGAAATCATAGATACACTGGGCATTCGGACAAAACTGGAAAATCTTCCAAGTGCACTGTCAGGGGGTCAGCAGCAAAGGGTGGCAATTGCAAGAGCATTAGCGGCAAAACCTGCTATTTTGCTGGCAGATGAACCGACAGGCAATCTGGACTCAAAAACGAGTCAGGATGTATTGGGACTTTTAAAAGTCACCAGTAAGCGTTTTCATCAAACGATTGTAATGATTACTCACAATGAGGAGATTGCCCAGATGGCTGACAGGATTTTACAGATTGAAGACGGAAAAATTGTTTCAGACAGTGGTTTGGTATAGTGAGGGCGTTTATATGGTAAAAGTAGAGAATAAAGAAACGTTACGATTATTGACGAAACGTTTTATGAAAATGAACCGAGCAAGAAATATTATTGCTGTTATTGCAATCATGTTGACATCACTGTTATTTACAAGCCTCTTTGTGGGGAGCGTATCCATGATACTTTCCAAAAGAGCAACGGAAATTAAGCAATTTATGGATTCATCCCATGCTATTGCGCAGAATTTGTCAGAAGAAGATGCGGAGAGATTGCAAAAAACAATAGAACAAAGTGATGAGGTGGAACGATATGGAACAGGCATTTTTCTGGGAGCAGGAAGAGATAAACATTTTGGCTTTTCAGTAGAAGTTAGATATGCAGATAAAAATATGGCAGAAAGCTTTAATTGTCTGCCAACTACAGGAAGACTGCCAGAGAAGGAAAATGAAGTAGCAGTCAGCAGCTTGGTACTGGAAGCATTGGGAGTTACACCAAAGATTGGGGAAGAAGTCACGCTGACGTGGGAAGTAAATCCAATGCTGAAACAATACAAAACAGATACATTCCAGATATGTGGATTTTGGCAGGGTGATAAGGCTGTTTTAGGTCAGATGGTCTGGGTATCTGAAGCCTATGCGAAGGAGAATTGTTATCCTGTTACACAGAAAGAATTAGAAAATGGTATCTATAATGGGGGAAAGGAGTATTCTGTCTGGTACAAGAATCTTTGGAATCTGGAAAAGAAAACAGAAAATATATCTAAGACAGCAGGATTTACGAAAGCAGGGACAGGATTGGAGATCAATCCGGCATATAATCTTTTTGAAGAAGATTCATTTTCATTCACTTCCCTTATTGTAATGGTACTGTTTGTGATATTGGCTGGTTACTTAATTATTTATAATATTTTTAATATATCCGTGAAAACGGATATTAGAGCCTATGGATTATTGAAGAACGTGGGAACAACAGGAAAACAATTGAAAAAAATTGTACGTATGCAGGCATGGAAATTGTCAGCAGTGGGGATTCCAATCGGATTGATTTTCGGTTATCTTGCAGGTTTTTGTATGTCGCCGTCTCTGACAGCAGATGCCCAAATCAGTGCACAGGCAGGAAAGACTGCACAGACAGTAGTATCAGCTAATCCTTTGATTTTTTTTGCAGCAGCACTTCTGACACTTTTAACGGTGTATTTATCCAGTCTACAGGCTTGTAAAATGGTGGAAAGAGTTTCGCCTGTGGAAGCCCTACATTTGGCAGAAGGAGAGCAGTCACAGAAGAAAATAAAAAAGAATACTTCTGTAACCTGGTGGGGAATGGCAGTTCAAAATGTGTTCCATAACTGGAAAAAGGGATTGATTGTTATGTTTTCTATCGCTCTTTCTATGGTAGTGGTCAACTATATTGTGATGTTGGTGCAGGGATATGATTTTGAGTCTTACCGGAATATATTTTTAGCATCTGATTTTCAACTGGATCAGATGACCGACACTTTATCGAATACAAATTTCAATGGTATTACACCTGAAATCAAAGAGATTCTGAATAAGTGTCCGGAAAGTGAGAAAACAGGATATGTGTATTATTCGGAAGAAAGACATAAGATGGAACCAGCACTTTTGAAAACGTGGGAGACATTGGCAGAAAAAAACAAAGAAAACTGGACAGATTATGAAAAGCAAATCTGGGAGGAAACAAAAGCGGATAATACTGTAAAGGTTCATTTCCTCGGAATTAGTGAAGCGGTGTTTGATATGTTAGAATGGAAAGGGGAAAAATGTTCCTGGGATACGTTTAAAAGTGGGGATTATGTGATTGTGGACTATAGTGATAAATATACAGAACAACCAGTTTCTTATTATCAGTCTGGCGAAACTTTTAAAATGGAGTACGGAAACGGAAAACAGAAAGATTATGGGGTGATCGGAGAAGCTATGATGCCATATTCCCTGGATTATCCGTATGCAGATTCTGTTTATGTTACAGTAATGGTCCCAGAAGAAGAGTATATCACCCAGACAGAAAATCAATCAGCAATGTATGCTACTATTGATGCCAAGAAGGGCGAGGATAAGCAAGTAAAAGAATACATTGATAAAAATGTTTTGAAAGAAAATGATATGATAAATGTTTTTTCTGTATTGGATATGAAGGCGAGCTTTAGGCGGTTTGTCAGTAAATATTATATGATCGGTAGTTTTCTTGTCGTTATTTTAGCCTTTATTGGCATTATGAATTTCTTTAATACAACAGCAACTTCTGTAATTAGCAGAAAAAAAGAACTGGCACTTTTGGAAGTTGTTGGAATGACGAAAAAACAGATATCGAAAATGCTAGTGGCTGAGGGATTCCTATATTTGGGAGGCGCATTTATGATTGCAGTATTGTTAGTTGTGGTTGGAGCAAAGCAGATTTTAATAAATACGCTCGGTACGGCATTTTTCTTCCGGCTACATCTTACGATAGTGCCATGTGTGCTTATGATTCCAATTTTGGTTGGGATTGCGTATGTGATACCAAAGTATCAGTTTGAAAAGATGAGTCGGGAAAGTGTTGTTGAAAGAATTCGCAAGGAATAGAAACAAGGTATCAATTAGGCGTATGGATTTGCTGATCCATGCGCCTCTTTTTAAAGGAAATTATAATTCCATATCATATGACCTTTTCTTAGATCGAACAGGCTGATTTCGTCGCATCTCTTGTTTCCTCTGATATTCAAGTTCCCATGCACGATGGGAGAAAACATCAGGATCTTCCACATTGAGATAATCCACCTCATTGGCTGCAATATCACGACGGTGATAGTCGTAATATTTACCGAAAGTACCTTTGAGTTGTTCAATCAGCTTATCCCGGAAATCAGGACGTATCTGGATTCTGGTATCCAGTAATTTGGTATATTGTTCTGGCTCAGGACGAAATTTTTCTTCCCGGAAAGCAGTGGCGTCTTTTTCAAGCTGTTTTTTGAGCGAGGTGTCCTGAGAATCCAAGACATCCAGATTTTTATTCATCTGGTCGTATTTCTTGGATAGATTCATCATATCTTTATCGGTAGTGCATTGTGCCTGGAAGATTAGCTGCTCTTTCCGTGATTTCAGTTCTTCAATTTCTTCGGTAACAGTGGTAAGCTGTTGATTCAATTTTATATGCTGGATGGGATTCAAAATACTGGTTTTATCCTTTTGCACATTCAGTTCTTTCCGTTCCGAAACTTTCGCTTTGAGTTTCTTCTTAACAGCATTATATTTATTCAGTATTGGATTAAAATGATTCATCCAATCATGAATTACTTCTTTTTGCATCTCATTATGAAGTAAATGATATTGTGTAAAAATCATATGATTTCGGATAGTTTCCATTGTTTCTGCAATTACAGGAATAGAATTTTTGACAGCTTGAGCCAGTTTCGATATCTGAGTTTTTAATTCCCGGAGCATTTGATTATCTGCACGAATCTGACGGTTGATTTCACAGCGGTCAGCTATCATTCCTTTCTTTTCCATATTCTGGGCAATGTAGCCTTCGTGGATGGTCGGCTGTTCGGTGATTCCCTGATCTGCAAAGCTGCGGTGATCAATGGATGCATTTATCTGATTGCGGGCAAGCATTTCATTTACAGTATCTGCCCAGTTTGCTCTCCAGATACAGAGTTGTTCATCACTGTTCCATTGTTCAGAAATAGGATTCTGCCTGCCGTAGCGGCTACTTTTAGGATGTTTGTCGATGCGGTCATAGCCCTTTTCCTGTGCGTCAGATGCGGTCATATAAATCTTCTTTTTTCCAACTTTATATCTGTATTGCTTTTCCCAGCCATCTTTTTGTGCAGTTTTGAATTCAGTAGCTGTAAATCCTTTTTCTTCCCCATTTTTTATACAGAGATATTCTTTTTCTGTTTTATACTGCCATGTTCCATTTTCATTCAGTGGACGGACGGTAAGCAGAATGTGTGCATGAGGATTGTGTCCATCTGTATCGTGAATAGCAAAGTCAGCACACATGCCCATATCCACAAAATTCTTTTGAATAAAATCCTGAAGAAGAGAAATATTGCTGTTTTTATCTAACTCGACGGGGAGTGCGACAACAAATTCTCTTGCCAGTCGGCTGTCTTTGGTCTTTTCGGTTTCTTCCACAGCATTCCAGAGTTGTTCCCGGTCATTCCATTCCGATGGAGCCATTGGAGGAAGCATCACTTCCTGATAGATCAGACCCTGCTTTCTAGTATAGTCATGCTGAATGCCGTCATAATCATTGTACATGCGGCTACAGCTCATATAAGCAGAAGCAGCAACAGCAGACCGACCGGAACCACGGCTGACGACTTTGGCTTGCATATGATAAATTGCCATATCTGGCACCTCCTTTCGATGTTGCCTGCAACAGCGGATAAAGCCCTCGGCAGAGCGCACGAGCCCCGAAGGGGATACCACTGCCTGATTTATCAGGTGGTGAGTAAGTGCGCCCTTCGGGAGTAGAACTTGTGCGTTTACATTCCCCGTAGCCGGATCATCAGCTCCCGTTTCAGGGAATCTAAATCCATTTCTTTAATATGGGGAACAATACTTTCCAGAATGGCTCCTTCCTGGACTAATCGGTGTGTTCTGGCATCACGTTCTTTTTTGCGATTTCTTGCTTCGGCTTCTTCCTGGCGGTGTCTTGCCTGTAAAAGTGCTTTTTCTTCCGGTGTCATGATTCTTTTATCTGCCATATCTGGCACCTCCTTTTTATGCCCGTATCCGGGCAGTTTTGGTTTTAAAATCTTTTGGTTTGGTACTATGGTTTTAGATAACTGACAGTGGCATATTTCTGGTAATAAATGAGGAAAGAAAGTAGTACCACTGTCAGTGAAAAGTAATCATTGTGTTATACTTCTTCGAGTCAGTTCTGGTTCGGAGCATGATTGTTCAACAGGATTTTTTTCGCCTGTTTTAAATTAGCTGTTGCATTGTCCTGACGAATATTCCGGTTATTGATACGGACAGGAATACATCTCTCCAGAATACGGTCATAAATTCGTTTGTGTGCGATATCAGCGGCGTTATTCAGCTCTGATAAAGTGAGATTGGTCGTTATGATCAGGGGCTTTTTACTGCGGTAACGACTGTCGATCACATTGAATACCTGTTCCAGTGCAAAGTCAGAGTTCCGCTCAATTCCGAGATCATCAATAATCAGAAGACTGTAGCGGTTTAAGCTGTTGATGAACTGGTTTCTGTCTTCAAAATGCATTCCGGTAAGGGTATTCAGAATCCGGGAAAAGTTGGTCATCAGTACAGGAACGCCTTTTTCCAGAAGGGCATTGGCAATGCAGCCTGCAAAAAAAGATTTTCCAGTACCGACATCACCCCAGATAAGAAGTCCGGAAGCGTTTGCTTTCATCTCTTCCCAGTTGCTTACATAATTGTGTGCCAGTTTTATTTCCGGATTGATGCCGTTATCCCTGGCAAAAGTGTAGTCATAGAGTGCTTTGTCCTGTAAGCCGCTGGTTTTAAGATGCTTTATTTCCATTTGTTTTTCATGAAGTTTTCTCTGGGCTTCTTCCTGCTCAAAGATTTCCTGCTGGCATTTACAGCGGATGGAAGGAATAAGAACCTTTCCCTGTAATTCATGCCGGCATTGTCTTGGCGTATTGCATTTGGAACAGTAGATCAGGTGGTCTGTTTCGTTAAAATATTCATCAGGCTGAAGCTCTCTGTTTGGTGTTATAGCGGTTGTTTTTTCTATAAATCTTGTCATAGTGTTTCGTATTCCTCACTTTCGTAATTTCTTTGCCAGGAAGCAGGATAATCCTGTCTTGCCCAACTGATGATGGTAGCTGCATGGTTCTGATATTGCTTTCCGGTAGAAGCCATATAACCGGATAAGCGTTCAATATAATCCTTCCAGTCAGGGATTGTCTGCCGGATATCTTCAAGCTCTTTTTCTGACAGAAAAACATTTTGAAATTTTCCATAGGGTGAGAGTGGCTCCTTACTCCCTCTTTTTTCTAAATTGTTCTTTTTTATCTCTTTCTTATTACCAGACAGTTTTTTGTCTGTATCAGGGAAAGAATCCTGTCTATCAATAGGATAGTTTTCTGTCTGTCTTAGGGAAAGAAATCTGTCTGTATAGTGGATGGTTTCTTTTGGGAGTTTTACATAAATGCGATTGGGCTGTCCGGGTCCCTGCCGTTTTCGGAAGATAAGCTCCTGTTTTTCCAGTACTGCCAGAGCAGTTTTTACCGTCATCTGGCTTTTGTGGAGAACTTCTGCCAGTGCTTCAATTGTAAAGTAAATGAACACATGACCAGCGATATCTGACCAGCCCTCATTTTTCTGGGAAAGCCTTGCCCGGTCGAGCAGGATAATATAAAGCATTTTGGCAGTTTCGTTTATTTCCATGTTCAGAAGAAAACGGGGAAACATCATATAAGATGGCAGGTTGGTGTCTGCTGTCAGAAAGTCCGTCAT